>JBBSUU010000522.1:0-2669 GCA_038234115.1 Mycobacteriales bacterium | reverse complement strand
GACCGCGGGTTGTATCCCTGCGACAGACATCCAGCCTTGAACAAAGCAGATGCCGTAGGCGCAGCCTGGCCGCGCTCTCGCTGCTGTCGGGGCTTGTGGCAGGCGCCGGCTCGCCTTGACATAGTTCAACGCAGCGATCGCGAAGATCCCGCCCGTGCTCAACGTGCCTTCACGAACGGGGATACGGGGAAGGAGGTGCAACGTGGACGACACGTTGTAGATGGGTACCTTGCCTTGCCGTTTATCAAAGGGACCCTCGCGACACCGAGCAGAGGTACGCCAAACCGCGTGCGGTCGTCGTTCTTCTCACCGTTGTCTAACGGCTTTCCTGATCTCAGCGGTGGGTGAGGTGTTCGGCGCGCCAGACCGGGGTGAGTGTCGAGGCACCGCGTTCCAGCAACACACCGCCCCATCGGTGATTACGACAAGTAGGTTTGTAGACCAGGGCCTGGCTATTTCGGCTCTGGCCATGCTTGTGCTTGTTGAGCGGCGGGTATCGGCCGAGGTCATGCGTGGTCGGCGCAGCATGGTGTGGGTGTGGGGGTTTCGAAGGGGACCAGGGTGGCGCCCGCGGCAGGTTGCACGTGCAGCACGAGGTAGCCCGCGTCCCAGCGGGGGCGCAGGAAGTCTCGGGTGGCCAGGGCCGTGGTGTGCTCGGCTTCGTGACCGGTGAGGATCTGGACCCGATCGATGGCTGATGCTGTGATGACGTGCCCGACGCTGAGGGTGCCCACGAGGCCGACTGAGCCGGGGAACACCACGACCCTGCCGCTGGTGCGGGCAGTGTGTGCCTCTGCGGTGCGGGTCAGTACCTGCGTGAGTTCGGGCTCTCCGCGGTAATAGTGGCTGAGTAGGAGCCCGAATGGACCATCGTGGCGCGTGGCGACGTCGGCCAGCACTGCCTGCACTGCGCCACATTCGACGGCGGCGGTATCGGATAGTTGCACGGACAGCGCGACGTGTCGTAGCAGCCCGACCTGGGCCCAGTGGGTGGCGATTGTGACCTCGGTGGCGCCGTGAGCTATCAGGTCAGCTGATATGCCAAGGGCGAGGTGGTCGGCCTCGCGTTCGGAACGGGTGAGCAGATCGATCCCGGCGACCGGCGTAAGCGAAGAACTCACACCGGGCGCCGGGATCATGGGGGTTGCGATCATGTGGTGGGTAGGACCCACATGGGGTTGGTGTAGAACCACAGGTCGTTCCACGGGTCGGCATCTCCGACGACGTCCAAGACAGGTCCGGCCGGGTCGACGCGGGCACCATTGATACCGGCGGCGAGGCGTTTGCCGTCCGAGCCGCGTAGACGTACGTAGAACCCCTGGTCAAGGCGACCAAGTGGGTAGTTCAACGCGATCACATTGCTTTGCCCGGACACGTCATAGGACTTCACGACCCGCGTGTCCGGGGCAGTGAACGTGTCGCGGTCTTTGGCGGGTCCGGTGACCGCTCCGCGGATGACATCCACCTGAGCCAGGGCAGGTCGGAACTGGGACCAGTTCGGTTGCTGGGCGGGACGGATGCGGATCACTAACGTGACCGGGGTTCCTCGCCGGGCAGCGAGCACACCGCCGAGAGGGACTTCATCACCGCCAGCGCGCAGGCGGATGTCCAAGGACTCCAGCAGCGCCCCGTGATCAACCCATACCCGCCCGGCGCGCATACCGTCCATGACTGCGGCGTAGGAGGTGTCCGCAGCACCAACGTGGGTGCGGCTGTAGAAGCCGGGGAAGAAATCACCATTACTGGCCGCCGGGTTGGTGACGTGCACCGGGTCGTTGAACTTGCCGTTCTTGGCGAAGTCGCTGCCTGGTCCGCGCCCAGAAGTGTCGTTCCACACCTGGTGGCTATCGGAATTCGCGGTGATCCACCACGGCTTGCCCTCGGCTAGCAGGCTGTCCCACAGACCGCCGACGGTCGAGGTCATCCAGTCGAATCCGCCGAAGGTGCGGTAGCTCTCCAACGGATAGCCAGCAAAGCTGGCCACCGGATCGGGACTGTTGTCGTAGTAGCCGCGCCCAGATCCTGCCCCATAGGGTTTCGGGATACCAGCAGCCTGGTGCCCGGGCGCGCCTTCCATGCCGATAGCGATCCGAGGTTCGGCATCGCGCCACCCGCGGATCTCGTGCGGGGAATCGATGCCCTTGCGGGCGGGGTGGTTAGCCAACATCAACGCGTCCCGCACCTGCTTGTTCTTCACGGCCTTGGCCAAGAAGTGCAGTCCCGTCACGGCCAAGGCCTCATTGGCCGGGGTATTAGCAGTGGCGCTCTTGACGGCGCCGTCATAACTGTTCTCGAACTGCTTCAGCACCGACACCTCGTTGCGCCCGGGGTGGACGAACACCGTGCCATGCTCGGCGGCAGGAATGTTCCACTCCAGTCCCTGAAACACCAGGGTGCCGGTGATCTCTCGGCGGGCGGCGAGAATATCGGGGTTGACTTTCTCCACCCCGATCTTCGCGTGTTGAACGGTCCCATGATCGGTAATCACCATCCAGTCCAACCCGTAGGCGTGAGCGTGGCGGACCTGGTCGATCACCCGGTACTGGCCATCCGGGGAGAACTGCGTATGGATGTGGTGATCACCGGCCAACCACCGGTAACCACCCTTAGGCGGGCGCGGTGTCGCTCGGCCTGCCGTCAGCGGCGCGGCGGCCGCGGTGTCCATCGCT
>JBBSUU010000521.1:0-2674 GCA_038234115.1 Mycobacteriales bacterium | reverse complement strand
CGGCTCGTAGACCACAACAGCGCTACCATGTCGCTCCAGTGCTTCACCGTAGGAGTCGGTCTGCAGATAAATGCACCGTTCCCCCAACTCGGCCGCTCGATGTCGCAGCGCCGACAACACCAGGTGCAGCTTCTGTCGATGGAACCTGCGGCGGCCGAGCGCCTTTCGACTTTCGACGAGCAACACCCCGTCGTCGAAAGAAAAATGCGGGCCCAACTGATCGGCGAACAGCCAACGTCTGGTCATGAAAACACCGCGCCTCTGGTCATCTCTTCAAAGTGCCACTGGTAAGCGCAGTTCAAACATCACCGCGTGCGATACCCCGCCGGAAGGCGCCGGTTTGATCCTGGTGGCACAAGTCGGATCGATGATGGCAAAGTCTGGATGTCGCACCTCAACGATTCTTCGTCTGTGCACTACCGCTTTGTAGATGACCACCACTGCCATGGGAGCTTCATGACGCCGCGCGGCGCCGATTCCACCTCCGAGAGAAGAGTCTCGACGCTGCTGATGCTGACGGCAATTATCGCCCTTGCCTTCAGCCTCCGTCCGGCGGTCAACTCGGTCGGTGCAGTGCTGCCGCAGATCCGCCTGGAACTGGCTCTGTCTGCCACCTCGGCCGGTCTGCTGAACGCGCTGCCGGCAATCGTTTTCGCCTTCGGCGGCATCCTTGCACCGGCCATCGCAGCCAGAGTCGGGGCGCATCGACTTGTCGTATTGGCGTTGATCGTTGCCGTCACCGGACAGTTGTTGCGCGCTCGGGTGGACGGTACATACGCCCTGTTTGCCGGGACGTTGTTGACGTTGACCGGTCTATCGGCCGGAAACGTGTTGCTGCCGGGACTGATTCGTCAGCATTTTCCGGACCGCATCACCACGATCACCTCGCTGTACATCACGGTACTGTCGCTGGGCGCCACCGTGGGATCGGGTCTGACCATCCCACTGCAGAACAGTTTGGACGGTTCTTGGCGAACCGGTCTCAGCATCTGGGCGATCCTCTGTCTGTTGGCGATCATTCCTTGGCTGCTGGTACTGCGAGGGACCGGTCGACGGGTGCGCAATAGAATCTCGTCCTCGGTTCCGCTCAAATCCCTGCTGCGCTCCGGCCTGGCTTGGACGATGGCCGGCTTCTTCGCGCTCCAGGGCGCCCAGGTCTATGTCGCGATTGGTTGGCTCGGCCAGATCCTGCTCGAGGCCGGGATCGACCAAATACAGATGGGGACACTGCTGGCGCTCGGGCCCGCCCTGGGCATCGTGCTCTCCCTCGTTACCCCCAATCTCCTGCGGGGGGCCACCAATATCCGCTGGATCATGACCATCCTCGCGGGCAGCTTCCTGGTCGGCTATCTGGGATTGCTGACTTCGCCCGCCGACGGGGCCTGGGTCTGGATGTTCTTTATCGGCCTCGGCGGCGGGACCTTTCCCACGGTGCTTACCCTGATCGCGCTGCGAGCCGCAACTCCTGATGGTGTCATTGCACTATCGGCCTTCACCCAGTGTCTTGGATACCTGCTGGCCGCCATCGCGCCGCTGGTTTTCGGCCTATTACACGACCTCGCGGACAGCTGGCAGCCGTCACTGATCATGATGGCTGTGACGTTGATACCGATGCTGATTCTCGGCCTCCGACTGGCCAGACCCGTCCACATCGAGGACGGGCTCTCCTGAGCCAGATTTGGCCGAAAGCATTTGTCGTGATCTGCGAGCATCAGCTCGACCGATTGGGCACCAACTGGATCTGTCAGCTGATCTGGGTTTGTCGCTCGCGGTAAGCAACCATGTTCATCCGATTTCCACAGCGAACACTGCAGAACCGCTTGGACCGGTTGCGGGACAAATCGACCAACAGGCCCGCACAGTCATCCGCCGCGCAGACCCGAAGCCGGTCGACCTCGTTGACCCGAATGACATCTACCAAGGCCAGCGCAATCTCCACCCGGAGGCGGTCGACCAATGGCGCCTCGTCCGGCGTTGCGTGCAGATGCCAGTCGAGGCCGTCATGGCGCACCAACTGCGGTTGGACGGAGATCTGGGAGAACAGGGCGTTGACCGCGCTCACCATCGGGTCTCGATCGAGCACCCAAATACGGCGAAGTTCATCGCGAACCTCGCGGACCTGCGCCAGTTCCCGCGGGTCATAGTCAATTCGGCCGGAGAACTTGTGTTCTACCAGAAGTTCTCGAAGTTCGTCGATGGTTGTCAGCTCATCGACATTGGAGCGCGAACCGCTTGCATCAGTGTTGGCCAACGCCACGTTGAACTCGAGAATGTCGTCTGTGTCAGGGGCAAAATGCAATTTGACTCCTTATGCGCAGAGGATTTAATGTCAGCAGTGTCAGTCGATTAGACCATCACAGCACACTTCAGAGGAAGCACCATGAAGCCCCAGTCATCCGGTCAATTGCTCGCGGTGGTCGCCGCCCTGTCGTTCGGCCTCTCGGGCGTCTTCATCAAGCCCCTCCTGGCGGCCGGCTGGAGTCCCGCTGCCGCCGTTACCGTTCGCGCCCTGATCGGTGGTCTTGCACTGCTCCCCATCGCGTTGTTCACCTTGCGCGGCAAGTGGGCCAGTCTGTGGCGCGGCCGCTGGCGAGTGCTGGGGATGGGCCTGATCGGGGTCGGCAGCACCCAGCTGTTCTACTTTGCCGCGGTACAGCGCATCCCGGTTGGCACT
>JBBSUU010000520.1:0-2681 GCA_038234115.1 Mycobacteriales bacterium | reverse complement strand
GTTCGACCCACGCTTCGACTCTGACATAGCGGCTCAGGGCCCACTGCGTCATCAGGTTCACCGCCCTGGTTGCCAGCCCTTCACCACGGGCATCGGGCACCAGCCAGTACCCAAGTCCGGCCACTCCGGGCAACTGCCGAATCTGCAGGATGATCAGGCCGATCGCCGTATCCGTGTCAGCTCTCGTGATGGCCAGTGAGATGCCTTGCCCACTGCTCAAGCGTGCGTGCTGACGCTTGACGAACGCCAGACCAGCAGCCGGGGAGTAAACCGCCGGCAGCGGTTTCAGTGCATGACTGCAGTACCCCACAACGATTTCATTGCCCCACAGGTGCTGCAGCCAATGTGCCGCACCGAAACCGTTGTGTGGTGAAGGGGACGGGCTCAGCCTTGGCAGACCCGGCACCAGTAGAGCTTGCGGCCGACCATCAATTCCATACTGATATCGGTCCCGCAGACCCGGCACGGCTCGCCGGTGCGCCCGTATACCCAGTGTCGATCGGCCCGGCCGGCCAGCGCAGCCCTTTTTGCTTTCGCCGGGATGCCGTCCATGGTGAGCATCACCCCGGTCCGAACACCGATCTTCAGCAGCTTCTCCCAGTCCCACCACAACGCGGAGACAGTCTCCGGCGTCAGTGCGGTGCCGGTCAGGAATGGATTGAGCCGAGCCCGGAACAGCATCTCGGCGCGATAGATGTTCCCGATTCCGGCCACCACCGTCTGGTCCATCAGCAGCGCCCCGATCGCCACATCGCGGCGTAAAACCCTGGCGCTGAAATCACTTTCGGCCTGGGCCCTGGTGCCCCGGTAGCTCAGCGGATCGGGTCCCAGCTTGGCGATGAACGCATCGGCCCGGTCGTGATCGATCACCTCACAGGTGGTGGGCCCCCGCAGATCGGCCAGCGCCGATTGGGTCAGCAATCGCACCCGAACCTGCCCCACCGGCGCAGCCGGGAAATCCGCCGGGGGCGCGAGAGGCGGCACCGCTTTGGTACCGACCCGCGGATCCAGCTCAACCGGCGAGGCGATGGCGCCGGCAAAATTCCACATACCGTAGAGGCCCAGGTGCACCCGCAAGACCTTGGCCTTGTCGAACTCAAGAAAGAGCTGCTTGCCGACCGCTTTGGCGCCCGTCATCGTGGTGTGGTTGATCAACTCGGCGCCGGCCTCGAATCTTCCCTGTGGTGACGACGCTGCGACCGCGTGGCCCACGAAGTCAGCGTCAAAAGCGCGAGCGATTCGGTGAATCTTGTGGCCCTCAGGCATGTCGTATCACCTGTCCGTTCTACCAGGCGGCGGCGCCTGGCCCGTTGGGCCACTGACTAGGCTGGACGGCGTGACCGTTCTCATCGATCCGCCGCGTTGGCCCGCTCACGGACGGATCTGGGCGCATCTGGTCAGTGATGTCAGCTACGAGGAGCTGCACGCCTTCGCCACCGCCAACGCAATTCCCCGACGGGGATTCGATCATGACCATTACGACATACCGGTGGATCATTACGACGAGTTGATCTCCGCCGGCGCTGTCCCGGTAGATTCTCGAGAGTTGCTGCGCCGCATCAGTGCTGCCGGGTTGCGGCAACCCAAGCGGGATCGTCGGTAATCATCGGGGCCGATATTGCGCGTCAGGGGCGGCGGGATTCGTCCCATTGGCCGGCGATCATGACGGCGCGAACGGCGAAAGCCATATCCGTTACCAACATATCGGCCACCCGGCCCGGCACGATCGCGCCATAGCGATCGTCGAGTCCGAGGTAGGTGGCGGGCACCTGCGATGCGGCATTGACCGCGTCGAGCAACGGCATTCCGACCTGCTCGACCGCGCGCCGCACCGCGGTGTCCATGGTCAACGTCGAACCGGCAATCGAGCCGCCCTCGACCAACCTGGCCACCCCGTCGGTGACCTGCACATCGAAAGCACCGAGGGTGTACTGCCCATCACCGGCGCAGGTGGCGCCCATCGCGTCGGTAATCAGTGCAATGCGCCCGTGCCCGATGCTCTCGAGCAACCGCACCGTTCCTGGGTGCAAATGCACACCGTCATTGATGGCTTCCAGCACCACCCCGGAGTCCATTGCGGCACCGATGATAGAGGGATCCCGATGATGCAGCGGTCGCATTCCATTGAACGCGTGGGTGACCAGATCCGCGCCGGCCTCGAAGGCAGCCATCGCGGTGTCGTAGTCGGCGTCAGAATGGCCGACCGCGACGTGCACTCCGGCAGCGCAGAGATGTGCGATCAATTCCGGGCCACCGGGTAGTTCCGGGGCGAGCGTCACCACCCGCACGTGGCCACGGCCGGCTGCCAGGAGTGCATCCATTACCGCAAGGTCAGGAATCAGCAGCGAATCCGGATCATGGGCTCCGCGGCGGGAATGATTGAGAAATGGTCCTTCCAAATGGATCCCGAGGATCCGGGGGTCACGATCGCAGGCCTGGGCGGCAGCCTCGATGGCCGGGATGAGTTGGGCAATCGGATTGGTGATCAGCGAAACCATACTGCGGGTGGTGCCGTGACGACGATGGACCGCCAGCCCGGTTTCGATCGCCGCGACGCCGTCATCGAAGTTGTGTCCGCCACCGCCGTGGACGTGAAGGTCGATAAAACCGGGCAGCAGATAGCCACCGGCTAGCTGTACGACTTCATCGACATCTGATGCTGCCGGTCGGTTCTCCAGCCC
>JBBSUU010000519.1:0-2681 GCA_038234115.1 Mycobacteriales bacterium | reverse complement strand
GTGTAGTTCAGTGGCAGAACTTCAGCTTCCCAAGCTGATAGCGCGAGTTCGATTCTCGTCACCCGCTCAAATGTTTTGACCGCCCGGTAATACTTGCTGGGTGCTGCTCACCATCTCTACTTCCGGGTCCGCCCACTCCCCTGCGACCGATCTCGGTTACCTCCTGCACAAGAATCCGGCGCGTCCGCAAAGTAGCTCCACCTCGGTCGGTGACGCCCACGTGTTCTATCCGGAGGCCACCGAACTTCGGTGCACTGCAGCCCTGCTGCTGGAGGTCGACCCGGTCGGTTTGGTCCGGGGAAACCGAGGGACCGACGGGTTCAGCCTGGGTCAATATGTCAATGACCGGCCCTACGCTGCGTCCTCCCTCCTGGCGGTCGCGCTGGCCAAATCGTTCAAAACCGCCATGTCCGGGCGCTGCGATCTCCGGCCGGAGCTGGCCGCCGGGCCCATCCCCCTGCAGATCCACCTCCCCAGCCTGCCCAGCCGCGGCGATCCTGAACTGGTCGACAAACTCTTCTCCCCGCTCGGCTGGAGGGTCACGATCACCCCCATCCCGCTGGATCCCACGGTTCCGACTTGGGGCAACTCCCCGTACGTCGACCTGTTGCTGGACGGCAACATTCGGTTGGCCGACGCCCTCAACCACCTCTACGTCCTGCTGCCGGTACTCGATGACGCCAAGCACTATTGGGTGGGTAACGAGGAAATCGAGAAGTTGCTGCGAGCCGGTGGCAACTGGCTCGCAGACCATCCGGAACGCGATCTGATCACTCGCCGCTATCTGAAACATCAGCGTGGGCTGATCATCGATGCGGCCGGGAGGATCCTGGAAACAGAGAGCCCCCTGGAAGAAGCACCCCCAGCGACCCCGTTGCGCCGCCACCGCCTGGACGCCGTGCTGGCTGCTTTGCGTGAGTGCGACGCCGCCCGAATCGTCGACCTGGGCTGCGGCGAAGGGGCGCTGCTCCGAGAATTGTTGGCCGACCATCGCTTCAGTGAAATTGTCGGCGTCGACGTCTCGCCCCGGGAGCTCGATCGAGCAGCCAAGGCGCTGCACCTGGACAACCTGTCGGACACTCGACGGGCCCGGATCACGCTCCTGCAGTCCTCATTGCTCTACGCCGACGAACGACTGAGAGGCTATGACGCGCTCGTCCTGATGGAGGTGATCGAGCACGTTGACCGTGACCGGTTGCCGGCGTTGGAGCACAACGTCTTCGCGATGGCCGGGCCGAGCGCTGTCATCGTGACCACGCCGAACATCGAATTCAACATCAGATACACCACCCTGCCCAATGGTTTTCGGCATCCTGATCACCGCTACGAGTTCAGCCGGGTTGAATTCAACACCTGGTGCGAGAAAATTTGCGACACACATGGCTACCTGGTGAACATCTCCGGTGTCGGGACTGCAGATCCCGACCTCGGATCACCCACTCAGATGGCTGTTTTTACCAAGGCGGCCAGATGAGCAGCGATTTGAGCAGCAACGTGAATACCGATCTGAACACCGATCTGAATACCGATCTGGATACCACCGAGAACAGAATTGGCATCCCGGCTCTCTGTCTGGTGCTGCTGATAGGAGTTTCCGGTTCCGGTAAATCCACCTTCGGGCAGGAGAAGTTCGGTCCCTACGAGGTGTTGTCCAGCGATTTCTGCCGCGGCTTGGTTTCCGGCGACGAGAACTCGCAGGAGGCTACGGCTGCCGCATTCCAGGTATTGCACTTCATCGCCGGCAAGCGGCTTGATGCCGGACTCCTGACCGTCATCGACGCGACAAATGTTCAGCCACATGCCCGCAAGGCTCTGGTGGATCTGGCCCGGGAGCACAACATCCTCCCGGTGGCGATCGTGTTGGACGTCCCGGAACAAGTGTGTCGTAGGCGCAACGCCGCCCGCAGCGATCGCAATTTTCCCGACCACGTCATCAGCCGGCAGCACCAGCAGCTCCGTCGATCACTCAAGGGCCTTGGCCGAGAGGGCTTCCGCAAGATTCACATCCTGGATGGCCCGGAGACCATCGCAAACACGGTGATCGTCCGGGATCGCCTGCTCAACGACTTCACCGACCAGCACGGGCCTTTCGATATCATCGGTGACATTCACGGGTGTCGGGCCGAACTCGAGCAGCTCCTGGAAACACTCGGCTACCAGCTCGGAACCCCGGTCCGCCACCCCGACGGCCGCCGTGCTGTTTTCGTCGGCGACCTGGTGGACCGCGGACCGGATTCACCCGGCGTACTTCGCCTTGTGATGGCAATGGTCAACAGCGGCAATGCGTTTGCTGTTCCCGGCAACCACGAGAACAAGCTGATCCGTGCCCTGCGAGGTCGACAGGTGAGCGCCACCCATGGTCTGGCGCAGACCTTGGAACAGCTGGATCGGGAGTCACCGGAGTTTCGACGAGAGGTTGCAGAATTCTGCGACAGCCTCGTCTCCCACTTGGTTTTTGACGATGGCAAACTGGTGGTTGCCCACGCCGGCCTGATCCAGGCATATCACGGTCGGACCTCCGGGCGGGTCCGTAATTTTGCGCTGTATGGCGACACCACGGGCGAGACCGACGAATACGGCCTACCGGTGCGCTATCCCTGGGCCAATGACTATCGGGGTAAGGCGATGGTGGTCTACGGCCACACCCCCACCCCCGTCCCGGAATGGATCAACAACACGCT
>JBBSUU010000518.1:0-2683 GCA_038234115.1 Mycobacteriales bacterium | reverse complement strand
GTAGTCAGGCTTGATGTAGTTCAGGATCCGGGTGTAGTGCGTGATCAGCAGGATGCCAACACCATCACCGGATTCGGCCGAGGACGCCTTGTAGCGGTTGACCCCTTCGGAGACGATGCGCAGCGCATCGACATCCAGGCCCGAGTCGGTCTCGTCCAGGACGGCGAACTTCGGAGCGAGCATGCCGAGCTGCAAGATTTCGTGGCGCTTCTTCTCGCCGCCGGAGAATCCTTCATTGACGCTGCGGTCGGCGAAGGCTGCATCGATATCGAGATCGGCCATCGCGCCCTTGACCTCTTTGACCCACTTACGGATCGGTGGGGCCTCTCCGCGAATGGCGGTTGCGGCGGTGCGCAGGAAGTTGGACATCGACACGCCGGGAACTTCGACCGGGTACTGCATGGCCAGGAAGAGTCCCGCGCGGGCCCGCTCGTCAACTGACATTTCCAGCAGGTCGACGCCATCGAGAGTGACGGTGCCGGAGGTGATTTGGTACTTCGGGTGCCCGGCGAGTGAGTACGCCAGCGTTGACTTGCCGGAGCCGTTGGGGCCCATCACCGCGTGGGTCTCGCCGGATTTGATAGTCAGGTCGACCCCCTTGAGGATCTCCTTGGGCTCGTTATCGGTGGTCACCGACACGTGCAGGTCGCGAATTTCCAGTGTTGCCATAGCTACTTCGACTCCAGATTTGAGGGTGAGATTAGATACCGGTGATCGCGAGCTCGCGCTCGACCACATCGTTGGCATGTTCGACGACGGATTCGATGCCGATGCGTGCGAGTACTTCGCCGAAGAAACCGCGAACCACCAAGCGGCGGGCGACTTCTTCGGGAATGCCCCGGGAGAGCAGGTAGAACAATTGCTCGTCATCGAAACGTCCGGTTGCACTGGCATGACCGGCGCCGGCGATCTCGCCGGTTTCGATTTCCAGGTTCGGCACCGAGTCGGCCCGGCTGCCTTCGGTGAGCAGCAGGTTCCGGTTGGTCTCGTAGGTGTCGGTGCCTTCGGCCTTGGCGCGGATCAGGACATCGCCGACCCACACCGTGTGGGCGTCCTTGCCCTGCAGTGCTCCCTTGTACAAGGCGCGCGACTTGCAGTGCGGCACTTCGTGATCCAGCAGCAAACGGTGTTCCAGATGCTGTCCGGCATCGGCAAAGTACAGGCCGAGTAATTCAGCATCGCCACCGGGAGCCTCGTAGGTGACGGACGCGACGATGCGTACCAGGTCGCCGCCGAAGGTAAGGGCGGTGTGCTTGATGGTGGCGTCGCGGCCGACCAGGATCCGGTGGTGGCTCAGGTGAACCGAGTCGTTGGCCCACTCCTGCTGGGCGGCAACGTGCAGGACTGCGCCGTCTCCGACGATGATCTCGACGTTCTCGGTCAGCGTGGCGCTGCCCTCGTAGGTCACAATCACGTCGGCCCGGGCGTGATGACCGATCCGAATCACCAGGTGCGCGGCAATGGCGTTTTCGACCGAGAGACCGCGGAAGGTAACGTGAATCGGCTCGGTCAGCTGCGCGTTGGCCGGAACATCGACCAGGAATACATCTTTGGTCAAGGCCCAGGCTCGTGCCGAAGGCCGATCGACGGGTTGGTAGCCGGTCAGACCGCGCACCGCATCGGCCGCAGCGCCGGCCACCGAGACCGCTGAAACTTCATCAGGGGCATCGATCTCGACTTCGAAGTCGGTGCCGGCCTTGCCCACCAGCGGGGTCTCATCGTGCAGACCGCGCAGCCGCCGTAATGGGGTGAAGCGCCAGGCTTCCTCGCGTCCGGTCGGGACCGGGTGGTCGGCCGGGTCAACCGAGCCCACCCGATTGACGTGACTACCGATGCCGACATCGCGGCCCCCCTCATGGGAGTGCTCCTTGATGCCGAGCTGTCCGGGTTCAGAGATGAAACTTGTTGGAGCGGACACGATCAGCCCACAGACCCTTCCATTTGCAGTTCGATCAGGCGGTTCAGTTCCAGGGCGTACTCCATCGGGAGTTCGCGGGCGATCGGCTCGACGAAGCCGCGCACGATCATTGCCATCGCTTCTTCTTCGGCCAGACCGCGGGACATCAGGTAGAACAGCTGCTCTTCGCTGATCTTGGAAACTTTCGCCTCGTGGCCCATCGTCACGTCGTCCTCACGGACGTCGATGTAGGGGTAGGTGTCGGAGCGGGAGATGCTGTCGACCAGCAGCGCATCGCATTCCACCGACGACTTACTGTGATGGGCGCCGGGATTGACCCGTACCAAACCGCGGTAGGAGGAGCGTCCGCCGCCACGGGCGACCGACTTGGAGATGATCGTCGAGGAGGTGTGCGGCGCCAGATGCAGCATCTTGGCGCCGGTGTCCTGGTGCTGACCCGGACCGGCGAACGCGATGGACAAAACTTCGCCCTTGGCATGCTCGCCCATCAACCACACCGCCGGGTACTTCATCGTCACCTTGGAACCGATGTTGCCGTCGACCCACTCCATCGTTGCGCCGGCTTCGGCCTTGGCCCGCTTGGTGACCAGGTTGTAAACGTTGTTCGACCAGTTCTGGATGGTCGTGTAACGGCAACGGCCACCCTTTTTGACGATGATCTCGACCACTGCCGAGTGCAGGGAGTCGGACTTGTAGATCGGCGCGGTGCAACCCTCGACGTAGTGCACGTAGGCGCCTTCGTCGACGATGATGAGAGTGCGCTCG
>JBBSUU010000517.1:0-2690 GCA_038234115.1 Mycobacteriales bacterium | reverse complement strand
GGCCAGCGCGGCGGCGGCGCTCACGAAGCGATTTCGGCTGCGATGGCGATGTCGTAGGCGCCGGCGGCCAACCCGAAGGTGTGGGCCGGATCCCAGTGCAGGCTGACCTTTTCCCCGACCTGCCGGGGGAAAGTCGCCGTGTTCTGACTGAAGACCGTCAATTCCTCATGTGCCGAAGTGCGTACCAGGTATTGGGTCGAAACACCGATGAAGGAAGCATCGATGATCTGCCCGTCAACCACGTTGTGGCCATCGGGTGCCTGACCGAATTCGGCCACGTGGATTTTTTCCGGTCGCACTCCGATATCCATCTGTGGGCCGTCGGCGTGCGCTCTGGCGGCCGGCATCGCGATCCGGATTCCATCGGCGTTGAGGACGATGACATCGCCCTGTCGCTCCACAACTGTTGCTGTCATGAGGTTTGACTGCCCCAAGAAGCCGGCAACGAAAGCCGTTGCCGGATTTTCGTACAAATCTACCGGCGCGCCAAGTTGTTCGATCCTGCCCTTGTTCAGCACCGCGATGGTATCGGCCATGGTCATGGCCTCTTCCTGATCATGGGTGACGTGGATGAAAGTGATGCCGACTTCTTCCTGGATGCGTTTGAGTTCCAATTGCATCTGGCGGCGAAGTTTCAGATCCAGGGCGCCGAGTGGTTCGTCCAGCAGCAGCACCTTCGGGCGATTGACCAGCGCCCGCACCACCGCGATGCGCTGCTGCTGCCCGCCGGAAAGCTGAGTTGGTTTGCGCTGCGCCAGATGCCCCATGTCGACCAGATCCAGCATCTCGTTGACCCGTTTGTCGATATCGGATTCTTTCCGGCGCCGAAGACCAAAGGCAATGTTCTCGAAGATGGACATATGCGGGAAGAGCGCGTAACTCTGGAAAACCGTATTCACCGGCCGCTGGAATGGGCGCAGTTTGGCCACATCCTTGTCACCGATGATGATCTCGCCCCGGTCGGGGTCCTCCAACCCGGCGATCATTCGCAGCGTCGTGGTCTTACCGCATCCCGACGGTCCCAACAGCGCGTAGAAACGACCCGAGGGGACGTCGAGGTCGATGCCATCCACTGCCTTGAATGCGCCGTATGCCTTGTGCAGACCACGGATCCGAAGTCCGCCACCATCAAACTGCTCTGCAGCCACGTCCGTCACGCCCCTGTCAATTTGTTGAACTGTTTTTGGTATCGCGCCTCGGTAGCTGCATCGAGGTTCATGAAAACTTTTGCCTTGGAGAGGGTTTCTTCGCTGGGAAAGATCAGTTGATTGTCAGCCAACTCGGGGTCCTGCGCCACGACGACTTCCTTGGACGACGGAACAGGGGTGACGTAATTGACGTAGATCGCGATCTCGGCGGCAATATCCGGCTCGTAGTAGAAGTTGATCAGTTCTTCGACGTTCTTCTTGTGGGCGCATGCTGCCGGGATCACAAAGTTGTCGCTCCACAGGTTGAACCCCGCTTCGGGCAGGGTCAGCTGGATATCCGGTGCGTCGGCCTGCAGAATCACCACGTCTCCGCTCCAGGCGATGGCGGCGGCCAGATCCCCGGATGCCAGCCCCTGTGTGTAGTCGTTGCCGGTGAACTGCCGAATCTGTCCGCTGTTTACCGCATTGCCGATCACGGTGATCGACTCATTGAATTGGCTGTCGGTGAAATCTGTTGGGTTGTAGCCCAAATCGGATAACACCAGCCCGACGGTGTCGCGCATCTCGGTCAGTACGGTGATCCGGCCGGCAAGGGTCTTGTCGTTGAGGAGTTGATCTATCGTCTCGACGATCATCCCATCGGTCACCACTGGATTGGTCGCAATTCCGGTGAGTCCGGATTGCCAGGTTGCCGAGTAATTCCGGCCGATGTCAAACGGCACCTGAATCAACGGCTGGGCGATGTTGGCCAGCATGTTCGGCATGTTGGCGTGGTCGAACTGCTCGACATAACCCAGGCTGATCAACCGCGACACCATCCAGTCGGTGACCACAAAGACATCGGCGGTGATGGTCTGACCGGCCACGATCTGCGGGTGGATCTTGGAGAAATAGTCGATGTTGTCGTTGACATCCTCGGTGTAGATCACCTCGATGCCGGTCTTCTCCCTGAATTGGTCCAGGGTCGGATGCACATTGGGATCGTCCTCGCTGACGTCCATATATCCCTGCCAATTCGACCAGTTCAAGAACCTCTCGGTATCGGAGCGGTCCGGCACCGTCGGCGTGCCCGGTCTGGCCGGTGAAATCCCGCAGGCCGCCAGCATTGCCGCCGTGCTGCCCAGTCCGGCCGCCTGGATGAAGGCGCGGCGGGAGAATCCGCGGGGGACAGCCCGGAATGGGTTCAATCCCGGTCGGGGTTGACCGCCCGTTCGGCCGGTCATAGCGCCCGGCCCGAAACACAGATCACTGGTTGCCTCTTTCGCTCTTCGTCACGCGACTTGGAAATCGGCACTGGGCACCGCGGCCAGACGCCTACCAACAGAATCTGCCGATACTGACACTGCCCTACCCGGATGAGCAAGGGTTTCCGTCGCATTGTCACGCGATGGCAACGAAAAACAACAGTCAGTTACATTCGGCACCACTGCCGCGATAGCACCACCGCAGCTGCCTACGAATCCCATCGCTGCACCGGACCAGGACGAGGGATTGCGCATCGAGTACAGGTTTTGTCAACGGATTCGCTTGCTTTCTGCGAGG
>JBBSUU010000516.1:0-2690 GCA_038234115.1 Mycobacteriales bacterium | reverse complement strand
GGGTCTCGCTGGTGTAGGCGCGGGCGTAGGCCCATTCTTGTTCCAGGGTGCGGTTAAACCGTTCGACTTTGCCGTTGGTCTGCGGCCGGTAGGGCCGGGTCCGCTTGTGTGTGATGTCACCGAGGGTCTGGGCGAACAGGTGTGAGCGGTAGGCCGATCCGTTATCGGTCAGCACTCGTTGCACGCTGATCCCGCAACTGGTGAACCAGGCGTTGGCGCGTTCCCAGAACGCGCAGGCGGTTTCCTTCTTCTCATCGGCCAAGATCTCGGCGTACGCCAGTCGGGAGTGGTCATCGACGGCGTTGTGGATGAACGCCGTACCGGGCTTGGTCTTTTTCTTGATCCGGTTGCCCTTGGCCCTGCCGTGGACCCGGTGACCTCCACCATCAGGGATGCGCCCGAGCTTCTTGACATCGACATGCACCAAGTCACCCGGCGCGTCGTGCTCATACCGGCGGGCCCTGGGTTTGGCTCGCAGCCGGCACCCCGTGGCCGGGTCCGTCCAGGACAACGGGGGCGCGTTGTACCGCTTCAGGACCTTATGCACCGTCGATGGCGGCAATCCCAGCCGGTACCCGATCCGGGCTGGGCCCCACCTGCGGGAGGCTCTCAGGCCCATGATCCGGCGCTCGGTGCGGCGGTCCAGCTGCCGCACACAGTGGTGTGGCCGACTTGAGCGGTCCACCATCGCAGCCTTGCCGAATTGGCGATACCGACTCGCCCACCGCTGCGCAGTCGTGACCGACACGTTGAACCGGTCCGCGGCACGGCGCAGCGGCCACTCCTGATCGACGATGCACCGGGCCAGGCGTAAACGTCCGGTAGGAGACAGCGGGGCGTTAGCGTGGGACATGAGGACCTCCGTGGTGTGGTGTGAGCCGTCAGATAGCCCCACCCCACCCGGAGGTTCTCACCATGTCCAGCACATCACCCCGTGTCACCAACCTCCGTGGTCAGTACAACTAGACGCCCTCAAGGCTCCTTCCCATACCTGCGCCGGAGTGTCGGCGGAGCCCCATGATCGCGAAACGCACGGATGGCGATCTGAAACGTGTGCCGTCGTCTCCACAGAGCAGGTTGCGCCCCGACGCTAAACAGGGTCAATGGTTATTACTAAGCACTCGTCCGATCCTTGCGCGGTGCTCAACGAGGCCCCGACCACCGAGTCACTGTCGACCGCTGATGCGCCGTCACTGCAGTCACCACATGGATCGCCGCCGACATCCAGGAAGGCCCACCGCTGCGGCCTGTGTCTAAGGACAACCGGCCACTCCCCCGCCGCCTGACACCCGGTGCCGTCAACACCCTAATGATCATCCCGATAAGTCGGGCCGGCATTAACCCGGCGGCTATTCCTCGCATTCACTACGTGCGGGATTCGTCACTTAGGCGCACCCCTGCGGAGCAACCGACAGAGCTAGCGCTCACCAAACCGCGCGGCGTGCGGCCACTTCATCAGATATCGGCTCGCCTAGGGCGCTTGCTCCGATCTGGGACCGCGTCAACCGCAGCACATCCTCACGCGCTGTGTCCCACCGCGTGTCCTTCGATAGCCGGGTCGACACCAGAACCTTCCTGGACCCGCAAGTCCAGCTCAGGGCTACCTCACCAGCCGGGCACCCCGGGTGGCCGCGCCATGCGCACCGATCTCGAACGACGCCGGAGGCAGCGCTGTCGAACTCGAACTCGAACAGGCCCAGTTCCGGTGGGATATACGTAGCGAAAGAACGGCGCCACTTCGTGAAGCCATCGGTGCTTTGACCTATCTTCATTTCATCTCCTTAAGGGACAACACAGGGGTCGGCCAAGGGGAAACTCCACACGGAACGCGCACCCGCCCATCGTGCCTTACAGTGTAAACTCCAGGGCGTTAGCGCCTTTCCCCGCCAGCTGCTCCCTCATGTGAAGGTTGATCTCGTGCCATCAAAACCGTTGCTATTTTTTGCCGCCGACGTCGCAATTTGGCAACGAGAAGGGGCATGCCGCGAGGTGGATCCGGATCTGTTCTTTGCCGAAGGCGTACGCGGAGCAATGCGCGCCCACCTGGTGACCCAGGCCAAAAAGATTTGTGCGACGTGTCCCGTCATCGCGGCCTGCCGGGAGTACGGGGTTAAAACCCAGGAGCCGTACGGCATCTGGGGTGGCCTCACCCAACCCGAACGTCAGACCGCCCTTCGGGGGCACCGGTGGCATACCCCTCACCCGCAGAACCGGCGCCCCGCCAGTGACAGTCGCGCCCGCGAGTAGGCCCGGGCTCGGACGCACACCTGCCAGCCACGATTCAAAGGTCACGTGAGGATCTTTGAGATCGTGACTGGCAGGTAGGTGATGTGGTTAGCGGCCGAGTCCGGTTTTGTCGACCTTGCGGTGGAACCGCATGCCGGCAACGCCGCCGAGAATGGCGGCAAGCAAGGTAATCAAAGCGATAGCGGCAGCAACGATGATCCCCGCGGTGGTGAGGTCGCCTTCGGCGATCGGGATCCGGGGGAAGGCGTTGAGCTGGGCCAGCACGTTGTACTTATCGCCGGCAACGACACCAACAACTGCCAGGACCACGGCGATGATCAGGGCCCATAGCCACACGGCTAGGCCCTGCTTGGCGCCGTCGAAGCGGGCCATACGCCCCGCGACGTAAGCACCGCAGTAGTAGGCAAGGAACAAGATCGCGGCCAAGATCGCGCCGCCGACCC
>JBBSUU010000515.1:0-2695 GCA_038234115.1 Mycobacteriales bacterium | reverse complement strand
GGAGACGACGCATCTGCTGGACACCCGGCGACTGTCGCTCCTACGCCGCGACGCCGTCGTCATCAATGTCTCCCGCGGTGGCCTGATCGATGAGGATGCACTGATCGCCGCGCTGACCGACGGTCACCTCGCAGGCGCGGGCCTGGATGTGTTGGCCGCCGAGCCACCCGTGCTGCCGCACCCGTTGCTGTCCTTCCCTGGTGTGCTGATAACACCGCACACCGCCTACCTGTCGGTGGAATCGGACCTGGAGTACGCGACGGTGCCGGCGAAGAACGTGCTCTCCCTACTCCGAACCGGTGACATTGATGAAGCGGTGATAACCGGTAATTCTGTAGTTTGACCGCTGTCTTATTTCTGCAGACCCAGGCCTAGAACCGGGGTACTTCCGAGGAATGAGATCCGCCCGTTGCGGTGGAACGTGAGCGCAGGGCGAGCCAGAGCTCGAAGCGGTCGTCGCCGCGGTCCAGATTGCGCTCGGTCAGGCTCGCGATGCGACCGATCCGGTTGCGAACGGTATTGCGATGGACTCCCAGTCGGGTGGCGGCCGCCTCCCAGGCGCCGTTCGACTGGAGCCATTCCCGCAGCGTTTCGATCAGTTCGAACCGCTCCGGCTCCGGTAAATCGTCCAACGGAGCCAGGATCGCGCCACTGTAGGCCGACAGCACCTCCGCGGATCCAAGCTCCAGCAATAATCCCGAGGTGCCGCTGTCCTTGACCTGGACCGGCCGCCCGGTGTGCGCGCTCAACCTGAGCAGCGCATGAGCGTGGCGGGCCGAGGATGCGAGCTGCCCCAATTTTACGATGCCGCCGACCCCGGTGGGCCGGCCATCGGACAGCTGTTCCAATTTGGCTATCACCTGCTGATCGACACCGTTGATGAGCAGTTCCACCGCTCCTGTCCTGGCACGGACCAGGGCGCCGGGGAAAGCAAGGCTCAATCTGGCCGTGAGAGCATCCACGTCGTCGCCGACGAGCGGCCGAATGATAACCACCCGGTAGGTCTGATCGATGGCCAGGTCGGCGCCGGCGGCCAGTCGATGGAGTGCATCCGGCCGCAGGCCCGGTCGTAGCAGCTGGGCCAGGATCTGCGACCGGCGCATTCGACTCGGTAGGTCGGCGGTGAATTGATGCTGGAGGTGCAGCGACAACAGCGACACCAGAACCGATGTCATGCTTCTGCTCTTATCGGGGGTGCTGCGTTCCAAAAGCAGCACCCCGCGTGTGTGCTGGGCACCCAGCGAGTAAGCATCCACCCGTAGTCGGCGTTCGTCGCCGGCCCAATTCATCGACCGCGATCCTGTCCGAGCGATCCGCTCGGCGAAGAACTTCCCGTGCTGGGTCAACAATGACGTTGACGGCCCGGAGGAAGCCAACAGCCCCCCTGCCAGATCCACGACCACCGCGCCAATACCCGTCGTGGCGTGCCACGCATCCAACATTCGCGGCAGCGGATCAGGAGCGACCGCAGCTGAGGTCAAGGCCCGGCTCGCATCTACCGAGTCCTGCAGATCCTGTCGTTGCTGCTCGGCGAGCTGAGCAAAAATCCACTTGGTGACGGCAATGAAGGGGATTTGTCCGGGTAGTTCGAGCAACGGCAGACCGCATTCCCGGGCTGCGGTGATCAGGCCGACCGGGGAGCGATCCGGAAATGGGAGGCCAGGCCCCAGGCCCACAATCAACCCCGATACCGCGGCCTGTTTCAGATGGGCGACATAAATGCGGTGGGCTTCCAACTCATCGCGCAGCAAGAGGCCGATCGTCATCAACACCTCGCTGCCCTGCAACCAGGGACCCGGCTCCGATAGCTCCGAAACATGAGCGGCGGTCACCGTGTTGGTCAGCGCGGCGTCCCCGGCCACGCAGCGCAGCATCAGGGAGGGCTCCGCAAGCAGATGTGCGACTGTCAGCATGAATACATTGTGCATTACGCACAGGATCGATAGACGGACTGTGCAAATCGTCTCTGGTCCTGAATGCGTGCCGATGCCACAATTGTCGAATTGATCACCAAAACTGGGTGCTGCACAGATGCAGGCACAGCATGATCTTGAGGAGTGAGCGACGTGGCAGATCCGATCGGTCCAATTGACGCCACCGTGGTTCCCCGCTACGGCGGGTGGACCACCTTCGCGAGACTGCCCAGAATCGATGAGGTGAGTGATTTCGACATCGCGGTTGTTGGAATTCCGTACGACTCCGCCGTGAGCTATCGGCCGGGAGCTCGTTTCGGACCCAATCACATCAGGCAGTCCTCTCGCCTGCTGCGTCCTTACAACCCCCTCGCGCAGGTGTCGCCGTTCGCGGTTCAGCAAGTTGTCGACGCCGGCGACATTGCCGTCAATCCGTTCAACATCCAGGCAGCCATCACCGAGGTGACCGCCCGCGCCCTCGATCTCACCAGTGGCGGTGCCCGACTCGTCACCATCGGTGGGGATCACAGTGTCGCCCTGCCCCTCCTACGAGCGGCGGCAGAGCGACACGGACCGGTGGCGGTGGTGCACTTCGACGCCCACCTTGACACCTGGGACACCTATTTCGATGAGCCCTACACCCATGGCACCCCGTTCCGGCGGGCCAGCGAAGAGGGCATCATCGATAAAACCGCCTGCGCCCATGTGGGAATCAGAGGTCCGCTGTACTCCGACCGTGATCTCTACGAGGATGACGTTCTCGGATTTCAAGTGGTCGGGGC
>JBBSUU010000514.1:0-2698 GCA_038234115.1 Mycobacteriales bacterium | reverse complement strand
TCTCCTCCTTTTAGTCCGAACTCCCTCGAGCCTGTCGCATGGAAGTAACAGACGCCAGGGCCGAAAGACCCATGCCAGTAGGCTGACCGAGCTGCCACCCGCCTGCGTCACCAACTGCCCGATAGCCAGCGCCTTATTTTCCTCGCCACCCGTGCAAGTGGAAAGGTGTCCCACGGTTTCACATCGGGCTGACGCTGTACGCCAGCTGAGAATTACCGGGCGGTGCGGTGCAGCAATATCGTTGGTACGACCGCTGTTTCGGGACCTGTTGTGGCACGTACACGGCGCACTGTCCGGATCGGCTGATCACGGCGACGGGGCAGCGTGCATTCTGTTGACAATTCGCTGCAGTCGAACCAAATCTCTTGGTGTCGCCGGCGGCATATTCGGTGGCTCCCAGTACCAGCAGGCCCGCCTGCGCAGATCGTGAAATCAGCACGGCGGCGGCAGCACCGGCTTTACTACGGACGCTTATCGGTGGTGGGTTCAAGACGGTGGCCAGCCCGACCCACACCTCCCGCGAGAGCAGTAGCGCTGATTGCGCCTGGGAGTCCTCGAATGTGGTCATCGGGCCGACATTTGGTCTGAAGGCGTGAACAACTTCAATGGCGGCTCCGGTGTCGGTGGCCTCGGTGCACGCCCACCTCAGCGCAGCTGTAGCCGCATCGGAGCCGTCGACGCCAACGACAATTAATTTCGGCAGGTGAGTGCGACATTGAATCATGGGACGCCCCGGGGGTGTGCGGGTCTATACGAGCGTGCGTGGCGGTGAACGTTGCGCGCTCCCAGGTTCGCGACGATAGCAGCGAAACCGTTCCACACCGGCTGAATCCCAGCACCTCCAGAGTGGACCGTCCGGTCGTCGCTGTCAAACGAACTCGCCGCGCAGTAGCCGCATCGGCGCAAAACCAGTTGCGGGCGACCAATTCGAGTCCAGTTCGCGATCTGCCCGGGCCGTCGTAGAACCTGCTTATCAATCCGTCGTGCCTGGTTAAAGCGGTATGCCTGATGGTTTGGGCGATGAGCATTGATCAACCGGGCGCCGAGACGCGGGGGCGCAATAGCGACGGCGATATTCGATCCTGCGGTGTTGCCGGCCAGATGGGGGAGCTGGCCCGGACGCTGCAGGCCGAACCAGATCTGGCCGCGACGTTGCAGGCGATCACGGCCGCGGCGCCCACGCCTTCGATGCCTACGACGAGGACACCGGGTTGCTGTTTGCCAGCCACGCCGCTGTCGCACTGGCCGGAGCGCAACACGAACAGGATTGAATCGCGCACTGGAGGAGCGCGATCTCATTGGTCAGGCCAAGGGCATCTTGATGGAACGATACAAAATTGGTGCGGTGGTGGCATTCTCCGTACTGGTGCGAGCCTCCAACAACAGCAACCGCAAACTGCGTGACATCGCCCGTGCTGTCGCAGAAACCGGTCAGACCCCGGATCGCTGGGTTTAACTCGAGAGTCAACAGGTGCAAGGGGAAGCCCACCGGACCATGCCGAGTGTGCGGTGGCAAAGATCGGAACGTATGAGCGGCGACAGTCTTTCAATCGCAAGCCAGGTGGCACTCCGAACGCTGTTACTCGGGCGCAGAGCGGGCGAGAACTTCGGTGCTGATGAGGATCACGAACTCGCGATCGGCGGTGAGCACATTCAGGTACCCGGAATCTACGCTGAGAACGTAACCGGTGACGGTTCCGTCGACGGTCTTGATGTCTTCCTCGGGAACCCAGGGTGTGTGCACAACGGCGGCCAGCAGCAGTACCGCCACACCGGCCACCCGGCCGATGTGAGCGATGGCCGCCTCTGACGCATGACGCAGCCCCGGCAGGCGGCGGATCAACGCGAATGCTCCGAGAACCGCTGCAGTGGCCGGTGGCAGCCACCAGGTATGGAAACTCACCGTCAAAGCGACGAGGGTGACCAGGCCTAGGGCGGACAGCAGCAACAACCCCGGTCGGTGAACACGCGGGCCCCACAGGTAAGCCGCGACCAGCAGTGGTAGGACGCAGGTCAGCATAATTGCGGTCAGTTGGTGCCCGGCCATCAACGAGCCGACCATCACAGCCCGGCCGTCGTCGAGGCCGAGCGTGGTACTTACCGCGAAGGCCGTATCCCAGTGGTACCCGGATACGGCAAAGATCCGCAAGACCAGAAAAGCGAACGCCCAGGCCGCCGCGAAAGCAGCGGTGCCGATGAGCCGAGGACTGGCGTCCGGGGTGGCCGATTGCGCACTGTTCATGGGAGCAAACTACAGTTGCGCCGGGCGAATTGAGGCACGGAGTTGATATGTCTGATGACCTCAAGGCGGCAGTCTTGGCCGACCGGACAGTGAAATCTACGGCGGCAGCAACGCGAGCGAACATCGGTGCCCGCGCTGCCGACCTCGTGTTCTCCGGTGGTCCGGTATGGACAATGGACGCCGCCCGGCCGCATGCAGAGTCGGTGGCCGTCCGTGACGGTCGGATCGTGGCGGTCGGAACGTCGCAGGAGGTGGCAGGCCTGATCGATAGCGACACCGAGGTGGTCGATCTGGGTGGCCGGGTCTTGCTGCCGGGCTTTATCGAGCCGCACAGGCACTCCGCGATGGGGAACTTGGCCGACTGGATCGACCGGCGCCCGTTGGCCACCCCCACTGCTGCCCATCTCTTCGCAGCGTTGCGGTATGCCGCCGCTGCGCCGACGGGCTGGGTACTGG
>JBBSUU010000513.1:0-2704 GCA_038234115.1 Mycobacteriales bacterium | reverse complement strand
TCCAGACCCCAACGATTCCGGTTTGATCAGTATCCACGTCACCTACCGGGTGAAGGCCACCAATGACAGACGGAATCTGGTCTATCCGTTCTACGTCATTCCGCACGAGGAAGAGGGCTGATGGTACTGCCCGCACCGAACCTGGACGATCGCACATTCCAGGACATCGTCGATGAAGCCAAGCGGCTGATCCCCCGCTATACGCCGGAATGGACGAATCATAATCTGTCCGATCCGGGTGTTGCCCTCATCGAACTGTTTGCCTGGATGAGTGAGATGGTGATGTTTCGGCTCAATCAGGTGCCGGATCGACTATTCGTCCACTTCCTCAATATGGTCGGCATCGAACCGTTCCCGCCTTCGGTTGCGCGATCAGACGTGACATTCTGGCTCTCGGCCGTCCAAGAGTTTCCGGTCGCGGTACCGGTGGGAATGCAGGTCAGTACTGCGGGTGATCCGTCGGGTAGTGGTGAGACTCATTCCGACACAGTTGTTTTCACAACCACCCAGGAGCTGATGATCACTCCCCCGGTGTTGAAGGATGTCCTGACCACCGACGCGAAATCCGAGCGGATCACGCCGGGGTGGGATGACCTGCGCTATGCGGACGGTTCGGTTGTTTGTTTCTCCTCCCAGGACTCGCAGGGAAGATTGATTCCCGGAGATTCGCTGATGCTCGGGTTTGCCGCCAGCCTGGCCGGCGTGGCGCTGCGACTGGCGGTGACGGCATCGGCCGAAGGAATCGGAGTTGACCCCCGCCATCCCCCGTTGATCTGGGAGGCCTGGGACGGCGAGGCCTGGATTTCGATCAAGGTCTTTTCCGACACCACCGGCGGATTGAACAGGGCCGGCGAGATCGTTCTGCTGATTCCTCGCGAACACGAGCTGCTGACCCTGGGCGGATCGGGCGCGTATTGGATTCGGGTCCGTCTACTTGCACCGGTCCAAGGTCAGCCGACCTATCAGGAGTCCCCCAAGATCAAGTCGCTGACCGCGGTGGCGCTGGGTGCAACAGTCGAAGCCGAACATTCCACCCAGGCGTCGCGGGAGATCATGGGCCGCTCGGACGGATCACCGGGTCAGCAGTTCCAGGTCAGCTTCCCGCCGGTGCTGCCGAGAGTTCAGAACGAGACAGTGGTGGTTTCCGATAACAGTGGCGCGATCAACTGGACGGAAGTAACCGATTTCTCCCGATCGGGACCGCGAGATCTCCATTTCGTGTGGGACTCGGCCTCCGGAGTGGTGCGTTTCGGTCCGCGCATCCGTTACCCGGACGGAACTGTGCGCCAGCACGGCCGTATTCCACGCGACGGCGCCGAAATCTCGGTCAACTCCTATCGGCACGGCGGTGGCGCTGCGGGGAATGTGGGTGCAAAAACACTCTCCGTCCTACGGTCTGCGGTGCCTTACATCTCCTCGGCAATCAACTTGAATCCGGCCGTTGGTGGTGTCGATGGCGAATCCATTACCGAGGCAAAGATTCGCGGTCCGCTTACGTTGCGTACCGGCCAAAGAGCCGTTACGGCCGGCGATTTCGAGCGGTTGACGCTGGAATCCTCCATCGAGGTGGCCCGCGCCCGCTGTCTGCCGGCGACCACCGGCTCGGGACCGATCCGAATTTTGGTGGTGCCGCAGGTCCGCACCGACTCTCGGTCCCATCAACTCGACGACTTCGCCCTCGGCGCTCCACTACTGCGCTCGATCACCGACAAACTCGATGCCCATCGCATTGTGGGTACTTCCATTGAGGTGGGAACACCCTTCTACCAAGGTGTTTCGGTCGCCGCACTCCTACACACCCCGGCCGGTCGGCCGGTCGCTCAGGTACGGCAACGAGCCATCGATGCGTTGACCCGATACCTGCATCCGCTGGTGGGCGGCGCCGATGGCGCCGGTTGGCTCTTCGACGCCGATCTCAATGCCGCGGCGATCAGTCAACTTCTCGAAAGTGTTGAGGGGGTGGACCGGGTGGATGAGGTGCTGCTGTTCGAGTACGACCTGCGCACCGGTACCCGGCTCGGCGGCGGACGGGATGTTATTCGTTTGGAGAACCACTCGCTGTTCCTCTCCGGCGCCCATCGGGTCGTGGTGCGTTGACCGAGCCGGATGCCCCAGACTCCCCCGCTGCGAACGCTCCAGGTCCGCACGGCATCGTGGCAGTGCCGCAGGCCCGAACTGTCACGGTGTCGGATTCGCCCTCGCTCGCCAAACATCATTCCGCGAACATGATCGAGCGCAGTCATCCAGAGAGTCGTGATCAGCTTCGACCACTGCGACGTGATGCCCGCGTGGGACCACCGCCGCGTAATCGGCAGTGGATGCTGAATCAACTCCCGGTCGGAATGATGGAGAGTGATTTTTTCGTCAGGTTCGTCTCGATATTTCAGGAACTGGGCGACACCTTGCTCGACGGCGCTGACCTGGTGGAGCATATTCCCGATGTTTCGGTGACGCCGGCTCCGCTGCTATCGCATCTGGCCAGCTGGATCGGCGTGGAATCGGTGGATCAATCGTTGCCGGAAAATCTGCAGCGAGTACTGGTCGAGTCATCGGCCAAAGCACTCGCCTGGCGGGGCACGGCAAGGGGGATCCGTTCCTATCTGGAGATGCTCTCCGGCGAGAGTGCGGAAGTTGTTGACAGCGGCGGCGTGTGGCCCGAAGGGCAGTCACCGGGAGGCCCGGCGTGGTTGCGGATGACGATCAG
>JBBSUU010000512.1:0-2705 GCA_038234115.1 Mycobacteriales bacterium | reverse complement strand
TCGGCGATGCGTGCAGCACCACGACGGCCGTCACCCCCAGCGCAAGGACGTAAACCTGTTCGCCGAGTCCATCAGCCAGGCCGGCGAACCACAGTCGGCGAAATCCAGGTTGGCGCAGCACACCGACCGGTTGCGTCCCGGGCGGCTCAAGTGGACTTGGCACACCTCTTGATAGGCCACCAACCGCTCGTCGCACAAAGATTCGCTGTGGTGCCGGATCGCTCCGGTCCGTAGCATTCGCCAGATGTCGGAGATTGCGGATCTGCAGGCCAGGCTTCGTGACTTCGCCGAGGAACGCGATTGGCGTCAGTTCCACACTCCGCGGAACCTGGCGATGGCGCTCACCGGCGAAGTGGGCGAGCTGGTCTCGGAGCTTCAGTGGACCTGCGATGCAGCCGTGGTATCGGACCTGGACCGGGATGGCCTGCGGGAACGCATCGCCGCGGAAGCCGCTGATGTGCTGATCTTGTTGGTGCAGTTCGCCGATGTCTGCGGCGTCGACCTGGTGGCGGCCGCCCATTCCAAAATCGCGCTCAACGCCGAGCGGTACCCGGTCGCGCTGGCGCGCGGGAACGCCAAAAAGTACAACCAGTTCTAATGGATTCGGGGATCGGAACGATGCGAGTATAGGGGCGGCTTCCCTCAGATCGCCCCCGACACGTTGGTGGCAACGTGTTGCCAGTGGTGCGCTCTCACCGTCAGCTGCCGGAAATCGGGCTGCCTCTTCCGCCCCCATTCACCGACATCGATAGTGCCTTCGCTGCCCCGTTAGCCGATCGAGATCCCAAGGGGGTCACGGTTTTCAGTTTCGTTACCACCAAGGAAAAGCAGCCCTCGCTGATTCAGCGTCCGTCATCTGCGCTACCAACGATTGTGCGGCCATCGGTCCGGATCCGCTCAACGCTTTGATCAATGGCCTTCGGCACCGCAACTGCGACCCTTGACGATCAGAACGAACTGCTGGTGGCTGAACCTCGGCCGCGATTCATGGCCTATCACCAGGTTGCTGTTGGCGCTTTGGTTCCAGAACCGCCACCGCGTAGCGTCCGGAGAATGCAGCCGAGCACAACCGATCAGTCCTACCCCGATATCAGACTGATCGTGGCCGACATGGATGGAACCCTGCTGGATAGTTCCCATCGGCTGCCGACCGACTTCTGGCCGGTGCTGGCAGAGCTCAAACGACGCGGCATCCAGTTCTGCCCGGCGAGCGGCCGGCAGTACTATTCGCTGCTGCGAGTCTTTGCACAGGGGCCCGCGGATCTGGATTTCATCGCGGAGAACGGCACCTTCATCGTTCACCAGGGGTCAACCACCGTCTCGGACACGCTGTCCCTGGACGACACCCGCAGGCTGGTGGCCAGTGTCCGCAATTCGGTGGTTTCCGGAGCTGATGCCGGGATTGTGGTGTGTGGTAGGCGCAGTGCTTACATCGAGCGGGCTGACGAAGCATTCCGGGTGGAAGTGGATCGCTACTATGCCCGGCTGGAGGTTGTGGGCAACCTCGAAGAGGTTCGCAACGACGAGATTCTCAAGGTCGCCATCTTCGACTTCGGTCAGATCGAAGACGACATCGTTCCTTCATTGACCAATTTCGTTGGGACGCATTTGGTTTCGGTTTCCGGCCAGCATTGGGTCGACGTGATGAACCCGGGTGCGAACAAGGGCAACGCCATCCGGCATCTGCAGGCCTCTCTCGGCATCAGCCCGGCCCAAACCATGGCATTCGGTGACTACTTGAACGATCTTCAGATGATGGGCGCCGCCGACTTCTCCTACGCCATGGCAAATGGACACCCCGACCTCCAAGCTGCAGCTCGGTTCCAGGCCCCATCCAATGACGACAACGGCGTGCTACAGACGATTGTCGATGTACTTGGGGGCAACTGGCCCGGCACAAATCTGACGGCGATCCGATAAGCCGGTTCTAGGAGTCCTTTCCGGAGACTGGCTGACTATTGCGATCTGACCGAGCGTCGACTGACGTTCGAACCGGCGGCAAAGGTAGCAGTGAAGAGGAATAGGGCGACACCGCGCAGCGACCATGTTGTCAGAGCGAAAACCATTACCACGCAGGTTATCCCGAGCCAGATTCGCACGAGCATCACGCGCACGTGTCACATCTGAAGAATCCCAGCGCGGACAACACAGCAAACGCCATAAATGCCAGCCCGGCAGATCCCAAAATAATTCCGGCCAAAGCCATTCCGGCACCGCCTTCACCTGTTCGCCGGATCTGCCTGCGAGCTGAAACGCCGAACAATAGCGCCAGGATCGAACCGATTCCCGCCAACCACACAACACCGAGTACCAGTGCAGCGATCGCCATGACATTGGTGGTACCCACCGAACGACCAGGGTTCGAGACCACCGACTGGGATCTGCGATCAGCAACCTTGGTGATCCCAAATATCAGACCGGCTACCAGCGCCGCAACGATCACAAGGCTTGGGTACCAGCCTAATCCACCGAACACAAGGCCTACCGACCCGGTCGCGCAAGGACCCGAAGCCAACCGGAGCGATCATCAGTAGTGCGAACAATTCGCTGCCGAAAAGCATTCTGTGCAGAAACATCCCAGATCTTACCAAGCTGGATGCCCGAACTATCTGCACGCTGCAGATAATCTCGCTGCGTCGCCTGGATCCGCCGCGTCACTTGATCCCGAGGTGTCACTTGATGCCGAAGTGTCACCAGCATCCGTC
>JBBSUU010000511.1:0-2707 GCA_038234115.1 Mycobacteriales bacterium | reverse complement strand
TCCCTGGTACCCAGAACCGCGAGCGGTTGCGGCGAGGAAGCGGCCGACTCGGTGGTGGTGGTGGCGAATGTATCGACGGCGTTATGGCGTGGTTGGGCGTTGTCGCGTAGGGCGTCTCGGATGCGTTCGACCTCGGCGGCGGACAAACAGCTCAGGCTCACGGCGGCCGAGTCGCCATCGCCGGGGGTCTGGATCTTCAGACCCCAGACACCGAAAATCCTCTGCACAATGCCGCGTTCGGTCTCCATTGCGGTAATCCGTCGGGCGTGCACGGTTCGCACTCGGCGTGAGATGACCCCGGAGGAAAGCCGCAGGACGCCATCGGAAATGGAATACGTTGTTCGCCACCAGGCAAGGAGCGCTCCCACCACGACCAGCGCTCCGATGGGAGCCAGGATCCACCGGGGGAATTGGACCAGGCTGACCAGAATCAGCGGGATCAAGACCCGCAGGATGCGGCCGGCGCCGATCAACAGATAGGCCGGATGCAGCCGTCTACTGTCAGTGTCGGATCCGTTGTAGAACCCGAGTGCCTCCGGTGGTTCAGACATCGTCGGAGAGCCCGGCCAGGGCTGCTATCCGGACCCGAAGCTCTTCGGCCTCATCGTGATCCAATGGCTCGAGGGTGATTTCGCCCGCGGCGGTGTGGATCGAAATCTTCGCCAATTTGAACCGAACGGCGAGCGGACCTTGCGAAACGGTCAGGTGTTGAACCCTGTTCATCGGTACCACGGTGCGGCGAAGGATGAACCAGCCGTGTCGCAGATCCACCTCTTCTGGACTGATGGCGTACCAGAACGTTCGGTATCGGATCGGTGGCTCAACGAACGCGCTGCCCGTCGTCATTGCCAACAGGACGAGCGGCACCGCCCAGCGAACGGCATCCGGCAGCCCGGACCAGGCAGCAGCCCCCACTATTGCGGCGATGGTCAGTAGCCCCCAGACCAACAATGCCTGGACCCGCATGTATCCGATGGCACGTTTGGGCAACTGGTGGCGGCTGATGTCACCTGGGAGCGGCCGCGGTTCGGTTGTCACCACCTCAGAATAGAGCGCGCTGACGATCACTCACCTGGCCGGTCGAACGCGCAAGACCTGCGAGCCGGACGTGCGCTCAGTCGATGGAATCAGGAAAAAGCCTGCCGGATGAAATCCGGCCGGCTTTTTCCGTAAGGCGCGCTCAGCTACTGGGAACCACTCGGACTGCTCCGGTCGAGGCAGAGGTCGCCATATGCGCGTAGGCCCGGAGAGCCTGGGAGACAACGCGGTCACGGTTCACCGGTTGCCACGGGTGCTCGGATGCCTCCATCTTGGAGCGACGTTCGGCCAGCACCTGCGCCGGGACGTTTAATTGCAAAAGCCGGGAATGGATGTCGATCTCGATCTCATCACCGTCCTGCACCAGACCGATCAAACCACCGCGGGCGGCCTCCGGTGAAACATGCCCCACCGAGATTCCGCTGGATCCGCCGGAAAAGCGTCCGTCGGTGATCAATGCGCAAACCCGGCCCAGGCCAAGGCCTTTGATGAAGGAAGTTGGATGCAGCATTTCCTGCATGCCTGGCCCACCGGTCGGCCCCTCATACCGGACAACCACGACATGCCCTGGCTGGACCTTCTTGCCGAGAATGGCATCGACGGCCTGTTCCTGTGATTCGACCACGATGGCCGTACCCACGAAATGGAAGAGCTCTTCGTCGAAACCGGCTGTTTTGATCACACAGCCGTCTTCGGCGAGGTTGCCTTCCAGGACGGCCAGACCACCCTCGACGGTGTAGGCATGGGCGAGATCGCGGATGCAGCCACCGGCAGCATCGGTGTCCAACGATGACCATCGATTCTGGGTGGAGAAGGCCTTCGTGGTCCGCACGCCACCGGGGGCGGCGTGAAACAGTTCCAGGGCGACGTCAGTTGCTTTGCCGCCGCGGACATCCCATTCGTCGAGCCAGCCGGAAATATCGGGGGAGTGGATGGTGTGGACCGAATCATCGAGCAGGCCGGCCCGGTGCAGCTCGCCGAGGATGGCCGGTATGCCACCGGCCCGGTGCACATCCTCCATGTGGTAATCCGAGTTGGGTGAGACCTTCGACAGGCAGGGGACTTTCCGGCTGATCGCGTCGATATCGTCAAGTTTGAAGTCAATTTCACCCTCGATGGCAGCGGCGAGGATGTGGAGGACCGTGTTCGTCGAGCCGCCCATCGCCACGTCCAGCGCCATCGCATTGGCGAAGGCCGCCTTGGTGGCGATATTTCGGGGCAGTACCGACTCGTCGTCATTTTCGTAATACTTCTTGGCCAGTTCGACGATCAACGTGCCGGCCCGAAGGAACAGGTCCTTGCGAGCAAGGTGGGTGGCCAAGGTGGAACCGTTGCCGGGCAGCGACAACCCGAGCGCCTCGGTGAGGCAATTCATCGAGTTGGCGGTGAACATGCCGGAGCAGGATCCGCAAGTGGGGCAGGCCGCCTGCTCGACCTCGGCCAGACCCGCTTCGTCAACTTCGGTGGAGGCCGATGCCGAGATGGCGGTGATCAAGTCGGTCGGGGCTTGGGCCACGCCGTTGACGACGACGGCCTTGCCCGCTTCCATCGGGCCGCCGGAGACAAATACGACCGGGATGTTCAACCGCATGGCCGCCATCAGCATGCCCGGGGTGATCTTGTCGCAGTTGGAAATGCAGACCAGCGCATCCGCGGTGTGACCCTGCAC
>JBBSUU010000510.1:0-2712 GCA_038234115.1 Mycobacteriales bacterium | reverse complement strand
GATCAACCACAAAACCGGCCACCTTACCGATTGTCTCGGCGTTGCCGGTACTGACGACCTTGTGGCCCTTGCCCTCGGAGAACCGCATCAGATCTTCCCTTCGAAACGGGATCGGAATGCTTTGACTGCCGCGCCGAACCCGGCCAGGTCATGGCTGACAAATTCTCGCGCCGCCGCCGGCACCATCAGGTGCTCACCGGAGGCAGCCAAGGTATCGGGAAGCGGAATCAACAGGCGTCCGGTATCGCCCATGCCCTGGGAGGGTTCTATTTCGAAGCCGATCACGTCGGACTCGTCTCCCGGATTGTCACCCACCTCGATGATCACGTCGATCACTTTGCCCAGACTGGTGCCATCGTCGGTCAAAACCTCGGACCCGATCACATCGCCTCGCGGGGTGACGCCCTGTGCAGCTGCCTGCGCCAGTACCTCATCGGTCGGCAGCAGCACGCTTTCGTCGGTGATCATGACCGCGTCCGGGCCCAGGAAGAATACTGCTTTCCAGGGCAGTGCAACTTTCATCGTGGAGGAGAAGAAGGCTCGTCCATTGAGACTGAAACCACCGATGGCACCGCCATTTTCGGCGTACACGATGTCCTTGATCTCGGCTACATCCTCGCCGCCGAAGGTGACAACCGGACGCTTGTTGATCTCACTGGCTCGCATCAGAATACTCATTTGCGACCGCCACCGGGAGTCTTGCGTCCGATGATGACGCCGCCTGCGCGCCGCTTCTTCTGAATGGCAACAACGGCAGCAAATAGCAGCGCGATCACGACCACCACAATGATCAGCCAAACCCACCAGTCCATGGTGCACCTCTTATCTCGGCATCTACCGGCGAATCACCGCCGATCCACCAGCACGGGGTGTACTGATGGTGTCGTCGCGTGAATACCCATAGCCTACGGAAGGCAAACTGCCGATCCGGACTCGAGGCCAGAGAATTCTGGAAACCTGGCATCGGTGACCGATTCCGAGTTTCCAGAATTCAGCAATTACCTCTTGCGAATCTCGCGCTTCTCACGCACTCGGACGTTGATCCGCACCGGTGAACCGTCGAATCCGAACTCCTCGCGCAGTCGGCGTTCCAGGAAGCGCCGATAACCGGCCTCCAGAAAACCGCTGGTGAACAGCACAAAGGTTGGTGGTCGGTTGGCGGCTTGGGTGGCAAAGAGCACTCGGGGCTGCCGCCCACCACGAACCGGCGGTGGGTTTGCTGCGATCACTTCACCCAACCAGGAGTTGAGCTGACCGGTCGGGACTCGTTTGTCCCAGGAGGCGAGCGCGGTGCGCAGGGCCGGTGCGAGGCGGTGCACGCGACTGCCGGTCATGGCAGAGATATTGATAACCGATGCCCAGGGCACCCGAACCAGATCGCGCTCCAACTCCTTCTCGATCTGCTCACGCCGATCCGCATCAACCAGATCTGCCTTGTTCAGCGCAATGACCACGGCCCGACCGGAATCGACCACCATCGAGATAACCCGCTGGTCCTGCTCACTCAAAGGTTCCGAAGAGTCGATGAGAACAACTGCCACTTCGGCACTTTCGATGGCTGCCTGGGTACGCAAGGAGGCGTAGTACTCCATGCCGCCGGAGAATTTGACCCGCTTGCGCAGACCGGCAGTGTCGACGAAGCGCCAGATTTCACCATCCAGCTCGACCAGCGAATCCACCGGGTCCACCGTGGTTCCGGCGACAGAATCAACGACTGCCCGCTCTTCGCCGGTCAACTTGTTCAGCAGCGAGGACTTACCGACATTGGGCTTTCCGACCAGCGCAACACGACGCGGACCGCCTACTTCACCCCAGATTTCCTCCGGAGTTTCCGGCAACGCGTCCAGGATGACATCGAGCAGGTCACCGGACCCGCGGCCGTGCAGGGCGGAAACCGCGAAGGGCTCCCCCAGCCCCAGATTCCAGAGCAGGGCCGCATCGGCAACCGCGCGCTCGTCATCCACTTTGTTGGCGACCAGGATGACCGGCTTCTTCGAACGGCGCAGAACTCGGGCGATGGCTTCATCTGTCTCGGTGGCACCCACCATGGCGTCGACGACAACAAGGACTGCGTCGGAGGTCTTCATGGCGTACTCGGCCTGCAGCGCGACGGCGTGTTGCAGCCCGTCGACCTTGGGCTCCCAGCCGCCCGTGTCGACGACGGTAAAGCGGCGTCCACGCCAGAGAGCGTCATAGGAAACCCGGTCACGGGTGACGCCGGGGATGTCCTGCACGACGGCTTCGCGGCGGGCGATAATCCGGTTGACCAGGGTGGATTTCCCAACATTGGGTCGCCCGACGATGGCCAGGGTGGGGACGCGAATATTGGCGATCTCCGGATCGGCTTCGCCGAATTCGCCGCCGTCTTCCCAACCGGCGAAGTCCTGTTCACTGGCCCAGGTGCCGTCGCCCGGAGTGGTTTCTCCCGCCGGCGCGGCGTCGACTGGGGCGGCCCCCACTGTGCGTGCGTCGTTGAATTCAGTCACAATTTTTCCTAACTGTGCGGTTCTCGGCCCCGGCTGTGACGGCGGGACCGACCGATGACGCGCCATCCGATACCGGCGCGGTACTGCGATAACAAACTGGGTCTGGACCAACAAGCTGGGTCTGCACCAACAAGCTGGGTCTCAACCATTGAGCTCGGTCAAGACAATCGCCTGATCAGCGTCGAGTGCTTTGCTCCTCGAGCTCGGCAACCAGACTTTTCAGTTT
>JBBSUU010000509.1:0-2712 GCA_038234115.1 Mycobacteriales bacterium | reverse complement strand
CGCGCGAAAATGTTCCGACACCCGCATGGCAGTAGCACGATCTGTCGACCAGGGTCACGAATCGCCGGTCGCCTCAGCCGCAGGTCGCCTGCGACACCGGCCGACTGCGACACCGGGCGACTGTCACACCGGGCGACTGCGACACCGGGCGACTGTCACACCGGACGACTGACACCGACAACTGCGCGGATGGAACGCACGCAGTCCGCAAAGCCCACACCGGCGTTCAACAACGCTATTCTTTGTCACCGTGACCCCTCCCTCGCACCGTCTGTTGCTCGTCCATGCGCACCCCGACGATGAGACCACCAATACGGGCGCCACCATGGCCCGCTATGCGGCGGAGGGAGCCGGCGTCACACTGCTGACCTGCACACTCGGCGAGCTGGGCGAGATAGTGCTGCCGGGAATCGAATGGCTGGCCGCCGAATACGGTGACCAACTCGGCGGCTACCGGATGGGCGAGCTCGCCGCGGCAATGAAGGTGCTCGGCGTCACCGACAGTCGGTTCCTGGGTGGGCCGGCTCGATTCCGGGATAGCGGCATGATGGGAACTCCCGGTAACGAGGCGCCCCGGGCCTTCTGGCGAGCTGACTCTGATCCGGACGTGATGGCCGCTGCCGTCCAAGCCGCCGTTGCGGTGATCCGCGAAGTGCGACCGCAGGTCATGATCACCTACGACACTAATGGCGGTTACGGTCACCCGGACCACATCATGGCGCATCGGGTGGCAATGGCTGCATGTGAGGCAGCTGCCGATTCCCGGTATGAGCCGGCGTCCGAGCCGTGGGACGTGGCGAAGATCTATTGGTCGGCGATCCCAATGTCGGTCCTACAACACGGTATCGACCGGGCCAAGCAGCAGGGTTTTGACTTCTTCGGCGCAGAGAGTGCCGAAGACATGGGCATCGGATGCCCGGACGAACTGGTTACCACCCAGATCAGCTCCGACTCCTACGCCACCCAGAAGGTCGATGCGATGCGGGCACACGCCTCGCAGATCGCGGCCGACAGTCCGTTCCTGGCTACGATCGGCGGCGATGAGATTTGGGGGACCGAATACTTCCGGCTGGTCAAAGGGACGGTAGGGGAGCTGAACGCGGCCGGCCACGAAACCGATCTGTTCGCCGGACTCCATGTGACATCGCCGGAGGAAAGTTACCTCGCGCACATCAGCAAGGCCTGAACCCAGACCTTCAGAGATGGGGCACCCCGCCCGAAAGAAAAGACACCATGGACGCTGCGCGGAACAAGTTCGAAATCCCGATCGGCCCAACGGACCGGTACGCAGTGCTGCCCAGCCCGATTGGCCCGCTCCTGCTTCTCGGCAATGCCGAACAAATCACCGGCCTTCAGTTCGGGGTGGAGGACACCGAACTTGCCGCGCGCACCGAGGACACCGCATCTCTGGCGCCGGCCATCGAACAATTGCAGCAGTACTTCAACGGTGAACGCGACCACTTTGACCTGCGGCTGGCTCCGGTCGGCACCGAATTCCAACTCAAGGTCTGGGCTGCTCTGACCGATATTGCCAGCGGCGAAACCGCGGGCTACGGCACTATCGCTACCAGGATCGGCGCACCGGGAGCGGCCAGAGCGGTGGGCGCGGCCAACCACGCCAACCCGATCGTCATTTTCATCCCATGCCATCGGGTGATCGGCGCCGACGGCTCGTTAATCGGTTTCGGCGGCGGATTGGCACTGAAACGCCGGCTTTTGGAGGTAGAAATCCCCGGCCTGTTCTGAGGCGATACCGGTTTCCTGGAGTTCCTCGGCGATCTGCTTGATGCCGGCCAGCCTTCGGTCCCATTCGACCCCCAAGGCATCGAGGCGTTGCGCGGTAGCGCTCAACCGCGAACCGATCACCCGATACTGCATCTCGCGTCCTACTCGCACCGGCTCGACCAGACCCACTTCCTGCAGGACCGCAAGATGTTTGGCGATCGCCTGACGGGTCACCGGAAGGCGTCCGGCGAGGGCGGATGCGGAGGCATCGCCCGCCCCGAGTGCGGTCAGGATGCCCCACCGCGTCTCATCCCCCAGCGCGGCAAACACCGGCACCAACGTCAGTGTGGTCACGAGGTTGCCTCGACCAAGGCCGTTAGCTTGTCCAATTCCTCGTCCCAGCCGGTCCGGTGACTTTCCAGGTTTGCGGCCGGGGCCGACGTGGTCTCGAAGCCGGTTTCGACCACTGTCAACTGGGTGCCGTCCGGGAGCTCCTCGAGCGTAAAGGTGAATACGGTCGAATGCTGCTCATCAACGGTGGCGGGCAGCGCTCCGGCGCCGTCGTCATTGCACCAGCGGTAAGAGATCATTCGCGGTGGGTCGATCGCCTCAACTCGAACCGGCACCGCGCCATAGTCCGGCCAGGTCAGGGTTCCGGTGGCGCCGACTCCGGTGCCTGTGAAGGTGGCCTGGCCGAACCACCGAGAAATGTGGGCCGGCTCGGTGATCGCGGACCACACCCTTGCGATGGGTGCGGCAATGTTGATCGTGCGCCGGACGGTGAAGGTATCGGTCTCGGCGATAACGGAAGGGTTGGTTGTGATGCGCACCATGATTCTCCTTGCAAGGTGGACTTTCTCAGCTTATTGCAACCCAAGAGTTGCACATCGGCCGAGCTACTGCAACCCGAGAGTTGCAGTACGGCTCACCCGCTCACCCGCTCACCCGCTCACCCGCTCACCCGCTCACCCGCTCTCACGGCGCCGT
>JBBSUU010000508.1:0-2725 GCA_038234115.1 Mycobacteriales bacterium | reverse complement strand
TCGCCACCCATCTGCTGGAGGGCGGCGCGGACATCCGGTCAGTGCAGGAACTGTTGGGCCATGCCTCGGTAACGACGACCCAGGTTTACACACTGGTGACGGTGGATGCCCTGCGCGAGGTTTATGCGACCTCGCATCCCCGCGCGCGTTGAGGTTGTCCGACCGCACATCATCCGACCGCACATCGACTTCGGCATAGCACCAACCTTTCAGCACGGCACAACGGCTGCAGTCGTGGTGTGGTGATGGAGTCGTGGTGCGGTGACGCGAAGGTTGTGACGCGGGGAGGTGGGGCGGTGATGCAGTCGTTGTGCGGCGATGGACGGTGGCCGTTCGCGAAGGGTTTTGCCAGGTCATGTCGTGCCGCGTTGTCCCAGCCCGGGGGTGCCGCCTAGTGTGGGAGACGACAAGCCGGGGATCCGGTGACTGTCGCCGCCAATAATCACGTGACCTGGGGTTTGTGGCCCCGACCAGAGGAGCACCAGGACCGATGAGCACACCCGACGATTCGGCGTGGATCGCGGCCGCCGGTGCTCCTCGGAACTTCCCCAATCCGATGCCCCACCAGGCAGCTGTGATGGTTGAGCCCGCGGATTCCGAGCCGATCGAAAGCGCGATTCAGGGTATGTCATCGGCGGAATCGGTCCAAGCAGCAGATCAGGGCCAGCGGCCGTCAGATGCAAACGGCTCAACCGCCGAGCTTCAGGCACCCGAAGAAGCATCCGACGAGCATTCCGCCGGCGAGCACCACCCGGCGGAGAACCGCTCCGGCGGGCTGTTTGCCTCTCCGGCGCCGGCCGCGCCGGAGGTGGATTCACCTGCGCCGATGGGGCGGATCGGAGCAATCTCGGCTCGAGCCCGAGAGAAGGCTGCGGCCAAAGCGCTGGCCGAAGAACTCACACCGGCAGTCGGCCCCACCGGGCGGCCGATCCGGGTCATCCCGGAACCGGCGCCGCTGGACCATCACGGCCCGGCCCGGGTGATCGCCATCTGCAATCAGAAGGGCGGGGTCGGCAAAACCACGTCGACCATCAATCTTGGGGCAGCTCTGGCCGGCTATGGCCGTCGCGTCCTGGTCGTTGATCTGGATCCGCAGGGCGCCCTTTCCGCAGGCCTTGGGGTGCCGTCGCATCAGCTCGACCGGACGATCTACAACCTGATGCTGGAACGCTCGACGTCCATCGCCGACATCCTGGTTCCGACACAGGTTCCTGGGATGGACCTCCTGCCGGCCAATATCGACCTCTCGGCCGCCGAGGTGCAGTTGATCAACGAGGTCGGCCGTGAACAAACTCTTGGCCGCGCCCTGCGACCGGTGCTGCATGATTACGACTACATCCTCATCGACTGCCAGCCGTCCCTCGGTCTGCTGACCGTGAATGCGCTGGCCTGCGCCAACGCGGTGGTGATGCCGGTTGCCGCCGAATACTTCGCGCTACGCGGAGTGGCCCTGCTGATCGACACCATCTCCAAGGTGCAGGACCGGATCAACCCGGATCTGAGCATTGACGGGATCCTGGTCACCATGTTCGACGGCCGGACCATGCATTCACGTGATGTGGTGGCGACCCTGGTCGAACAGTTCGGTGATCAGGTGTACGACACGGTGATCTCGCGGACGGTGAAGTTCCCCGAGACCACCGTCGCCGGCGAGCCGATCACCAGTTACGCGCCCACCTCACAGGCCGCACAGGCATATCTGCAACTGGCGCGAGAAGTGATTTCACGATGACCTCGGCGCCGCCGGATGCGGTGCTGCCGTCTTCGGAAATTGAAGTAGCACAAACGGCCGTCGTCGCTCAGACGAGTAAGTCCTTCCACATCAAGCTTTCCAACTTCGACGGCCCGTTCGACCTGCTCCTGCAGTTGATCTCGCAGCATCGGATGGATGTCACCGAGGTGGCACTGCATACCGTCACCGACGAGTTCATCGGGCAGCTGAAAACCTTGGGAAACGACTGGGATCTCGGTCATGTCACCGAATTCCTGGTCGTGGCCGCCACCTTGCTGGATCTCAAGGCGGCCCGCTTGCTGCCCGATGCCGACGTCGAGGACGAAGGCGATCTCGCGCTTCTGGAAGCCCGCGATCTGCTGTTCGCCAGATTGATGGCTTATAAAGCCTACCAACAGGTTTCGACGCTTTTTCGGGAACTGGAAGCAACCGCCCTGCGACGTTATCCGCGCGCGGTAACCCTGGAGGCGCGCTACCTCGGGTTGCTGCCGGAGGTCAATATCGGAATGGGCCCGCCGGCTTTTGCCGAACTTGCCGTCGGTGTTTTCAAACCCAAGCCACCACCGCCCACGGTGTCGCTGGACCATATTCATGCCTCGCCGGTGTCGGTTGCCGAGCACACCCTCGCGCTGCGCGAGATACTTTCCGTGAGTGGTTCAGCGACCTTCTCGGAACTGATCGTTGGTTGTACCCAAACCCTTGAAGTGGTGGCCCGTTTCTTGGGCCTGCTCAACCTGTACCGGGAGGCGGCGGTGTTATTCGATCAGCCGGAACCGTTGGGCGAGTTGACAGTTCGATGGTCCAGTGATGAGAAGAGCGACGCCGGCGTGGCTACCGACGAGGAATACGAATGATGGAAACCAATGAAAAGGTGGCGGGCGAACCGGCGGTCTCGACCGCCTGGACCAACAGCACCGTCGCCTCGACCGCTTCGACCAACGAGGATCCTCCGCAGGAAATTGATGACCCCGGTGCACTGGCCGAACCGGCGCC
>JBBSUU010000507.1:0-2725 GCA_038234115.1 Mycobacteriales bacterium | reverse complement strand
GCGGATCACTTCCTTTCGGCTGCTGCGAGCTGACAGTTATTCCGCGTAGGTGTCGAAAGGTCCCATCACCGGGTTCCAGGTGCGGACCTGGGCGTGCTCGACCAAGCCCTGGATCGCAAATGGATCGGCAGCCAGGATGTCGCCGAGGGCTTCGACGGTTTCGGTTCGAAAGATGAGCAGGGCACCGGCGGCTTCATCGTCGGTGTATGGTCCCGTGGCCAACACCTGCCCTTTTTCCAGCAGCTCGCGCAGGAACGCACGGTGCTCGGGCCGGTGGATGTCCCGGTCGGCGGCACGGTCGTTGTAGGTGTATTGAACGGCAAAGACTGGCACGATTGCTCCTGATTTCGACGAGATGGATTCCGGATGAAGCCAACCACAGGGCGCGGGCGACCCGGTGGCCGGGTTCAGGACAGTTGTGCGCGCAGTTCGCGTTTGAGCACCTTCATACTCGGTCCCATCGGCAGTTGTTCCATGATGCGGATTTGCCGTGGGTACATGTGTTTGCCCAGCCGCTGCCGCGCCCACTGGATCAACTCCTCCGGCGTCGGTACGGCCTGCGCCGCCAGCCCCGGTTGGAGTACCAGGACCGCGCAGATCTCCTCCCCGTGCACATCATCGGGTGTGCCGATGACGGCAACCTGAGCGACCGCGGGGTGCCCGGCCATGACTTCTTCCACCTCGCGCGGATACACGTTGAAGCCACCACGGATGATGATGTCCTTCTTGCGGTCCACGATGCTGATGAAGCCCTGCGCGTCCCTGGTACCCAGGTCTCCGGTGCGAAACCAGCCGTCGACCACCGCTTCTGCAGTTGCCGCCGGCCGATTCAGGTATTCGGTGAACACGTTGTGTCCCCGAATGACTACCTCGCCGAGTTCACCGGTTGGCAGCAATTCGATATGGTCCTCTATTTCCGCTCGGGCAATTTCAACTTCGACACCCCAGACCGGGTGCCCGACAGTGCCGGCCCTGGTGCCGAAATGCGGTTGATTGGTGGTTGCCACGGGCGAGGTTTCCGACAATCCGTAGCCCTCGAAAATATGGGCGCCGAAGACATCTTCGAATTTGTCCAACACGGCCATCGGTAGCGAAGCGCCACCGGAAACGCATAACCGCAGTTTGGGCAGGTCGGTCCGGCCGGCAGCGGCGGCCAGCAGGCCGATATACATGGTGGGGACGCCCTGGAATGAATCCACCTTTTCGGCGATCATCAGATCGAGCGCTTCCGGGCCGGCGAACCTTGGCATCAACACCAGGGTGCCGCCGAGACGGAACGTGCCATTCATGCTGACCGTCTGACCGAAGCTGTGGAAGAGCGGAAGGCAGCCCAACACCACATCCTCGGGACGGGAATCATTGCAATCGAAAGCACTCACCGCGGCATTCAGCACCAGATTCAGTTGGGACAGTACTGCTCCCTTCGGTTGACCGGTGGTTCCGCTCGTATAGAGGATGACCGCGGGGTCTTCGGCCTGCCGGCTGATAAAGGTTGGCAGCGGGGCTATCTCGGCACTGAGCGTCTCCAATCTGAGCAACCCCTCCGGTGGCTCCGGGATCGGTCCGACGCATATCAACCGCACGCCCGCTTGTGCTGCCGCTGCCGCCCCGACCGCTAGTTGGCTGCTGTGGCAGATCAACGTGGTTGCCTGGCTGTCCGTCAGCACGTAGGCCACCTCTGCGGTGGTCAGCAACAGATGGATCGGTACCACCACGGCCCCGGCGCTGAGCCCGCCGTAATAGCTGCGCACGAAGTCGATCACGTTGGGGGCCATCAGCGCGACCTTGTCACCGGGCCCGACTCCCACGCTTACCAGGCCGGCGCCATAGCGCCGGGATTGCTCCCACAGATCGGCGTAGCTGACCCGCTGTGGGCCGCCGACGACGGCGATCTTTGCCGGCCGTCGCCGGGCCGCTTCGGCCAAGATGCTGGCCACGGACAGGGATGTCATTGGTGCTCCTCATCGAAATAGATACGAGCGACAGAATCGGCTACGCAGCAGGGCTTCTGGCCGGCATCGGAGTGCACGGTGATGGTCATGACCATCTGAACAGCGTCCCCGACCCGGGTAACCTCGGCGATCTTGCCAGTGGCCCGAACGCTGGCGCCGGACGGAAGTGGGGCCGGGAATCTGACCCTGTTGAGTCCATAGTTCAGCACCTGCTTGACACCTACCAGCGCGTAGAGCTCGTGACTGAGAACGGGCAGCAGCGATAACGTGAGAAAGCCATGCGCGATGGTCGAGCCGAAAGGTCCGCCGGCGGCCCGTTCGGTGTCCAGATGGATCCACTGGTGATCGCCGGTGGCGTCGGCAAAGGCCTGGATCTGTTTCTGATCCACCTGCTGCCAGGGGCCCGGGCCCAATTCTTCGCCGGGAGCAACCAGCAATTCGGTTGCGCTGGAAAAGGTTCTCATGCCAGGTGCCCACCAATCTTCACAAAGCCTCGCAGTAGGTCTCGGGAAATGATCAACCGTTGCATCTCGTCCGTTCCCTCGAAGATCCGAAACAGGCGCACCTGCCGGTACCAGCGTTCGATCGGCAGCTCGCGGGTATAACCCATGCCGCCGTGGATCTGCATCACGCGGTCGACCACGTTATTGACCATGGTGGCACCGAAAAGCTTTGCCATCGAGGAACTGTGACGCGGATCCAACCCCTGATCCACGGTCCAGGCCGCGCGCAGGGTCAGCCACCTGGCGGCCTCCAGCTCAGTTTCCGAATCG
>JBBSUU010000506.1:0-2730 GCA_038234115.1 Mycobacteriales bacterium | reverse complement strand
TTGTTCAGCACGTCGGTCCAGGCCGGGATGTTCGTCGAGAACGAGAGCATGTAGGCCGGGTTGGACAGCAGGGAGTCAAGTCCACCGTTGGAGAAACCGTTGATCGGTCCCGGTGTGACGGTGATGCCGATATCGCCGAGGTACTGGGTGACGATGGTTACCAGCGGATCGATGAAACCGGTGGAGTAGCCGATCGGCAGCGTGAAGCCGTCCGGGTAGCCTGCCTCGGCAAGTAGTGCCTTGGCCCCTTCCGGGTCATACGGGTACTTGGTGTTCAGCTCGTCGACCCATGCCTCGCTCGCCGGGTTGAAGGTCTGCTCGGAAACCTGAGCGAAACCGCTGTAGTACGTGTCCACAATGGTCTGGCGATCGAAGGCCATATTGATGGCCTGGCGGACGCGGACATCACCCAGTGCGGGAAGGACCGTGCCGGCCCGATCCTGCAGGATGACACCCTGCCACTCGCCGGGGACGGTGCCGACGGTCAGTCCGCTCGCCTCGGCTTCGGCGACCATGTCGTTGGTGCCGTACATGAACTGGATCTGGCCGGTCTTGAGCGCATTGAAGCGGGCGCTGAAGTCTTCGAAGGGCTTGATGACCAGCTTGCCGAAGGGGAAGGCCTTCTTGTTCCAGTATTTCGGGTTTGCGGTAAAGACGTAGTTGGTCGCCTTCTGCGAGTTTGCTGCGTCCAGGATGTAAGGACCGGATCCCACCGGATCGGTGGCCGCGGTACCGGCCTGCAATGCCTTGGGGCTGACCATGAATCCGGTGTAGGTGGCCAGTGCCGATAACAATCCGGGGTTCGGGGCGGACAGGGTCAGGGTGACCGAGGTGGGGTCATCAACTGTGATGGTTGTGATCGACTTTGCGGCCTCGGCTGCCGAACCGGCCGCCGCTTGAGCGTGCTCGAGGTTGGCTTTGACCACGTTTGCATCGAACTTCTCACCATCGGTGAAAGTCACGTCGTCCCGCAGAGTCAACTTGAGCTCGGTCAGGTCAGCGTTGTACTTGAAGTCTGTTGCCAGATTGCCCTCGATGGTGGCGTCGGAGTTTTTCTTCAGCAGCGGATCGTAGACGGCCTCCGCGTACTGGATCACCGCTCCTTCCTTCATCTCGGCCGGATCCCAGGTGGGGATATCACCGTTCTGGCCCAGGGTCAGAGTTTTGTCCGCACCGTCAACGGCCGGCGCCGCATCCGAGCTTGAACTTTCCGCGGGAGCCGAGCTCGAGCTCCCACCGGAGGTGCCCCCGGTTTCCGTCGCTGCAGGTGCAGCGGACTCGGTAGCACCGGCAGTGGGGGCGGCGCTGCTGGAAGCAGCGGGTGTTCCGTCGCTGCCGCACGCGGAGAGCAGTAGGGCCCCGGCAACTAGGAGCCCACCGATCTTGGTGGTTTTACGCACGTTTCCTCATCTCTGTGGTTTGTTGAGCCGTCGGCTCATCAGGGGTCAAATCGGTTGCAGTGCAGGCAAAAAAGTGAGAGTACAACAACACCTCCCGGCCATCAGGAGACACCCAACTCGGTGGACAGGACCATGACAGCAGCGCCCCGCATCACGATGTCCTTTCCCAGCGAAGTCATTTCCAGCGCCAAGGAATCCTGATGCTCGGCCATCATGCGTTCCCGGATGGTGGCCTGCGCCGCATCGTTGACGCGGTGATCAAAGAGTTCCGGTGGGCCGCTGACCACCACTCTGGTCAGATTGAGGGCAGCCACGATGGGCGCCAATAAGATCCCAAGTCGATGACCCGCCTCGGCCAGGACAGCGTCCTGGGCCTTTGCACTGCGGGCCTTCGCCAGCGCAGCCAAGAGCCTGCCGGGGGCCAGCCACGCATCCAAGCAACCTAATTTTCCGCAGTTGCAGATCGGGCCGCCGTCGGTTCCGACAACGGTATGGCCGATTTCGCCGGCTGCGAATTGCCCGCCTTGGATCAACTGGCCGTGCACCAGCAGTCCGGCTCCCACGCCGCGGCCCACTCGGATGAGCATCAAATCACCGTCTGCAGCGCCGAAGGCATGTTCGGCCAGGACCGCTGCGTTCGCGTCGTTGATGACCACCACCGGAACGGAAAAGCGTTCAGCTACCAGCGTTTTGAGGTCCAGATCGAACCAACCCAGTGTTCGGGTGCGTAACACCGAACCGCTCAGGTCCACAATTCCGGGGGAGCCAATACCGATACCCAGGATGGGGGAGGTAGCAAGCTCGATAACAGCCTTGATCAGGGTCAGGCATTTGTCCACGGCTTCCTGGCCCTGGCTCAGACCAACCGGTGATACTTCGTAGGCAACGATTTGACCGTCCAGATCCAGTACGGCACCTCGGAAAACTGTTGAGTCGGACAGGTCGATTCCGACAATGTGAAACGCCGAACGGTTGATATCTACCAGGGTGCCGGGTTTTCCGGGGCGCGATTCTTCCCGATGACCGAGTTCAACGAGTAGTCCTTCCTCCAGGAGGTCGGCCACCAGATCAGAGATGGTGACCCGGGTGAGGCCGGTCTCTCTGGCGATATCAGCTCGACTGAGCTGCCCGCCACGGTAAAGCGTCTGCAGTACAAGCGATCTGTTGTTATGGCGTGCGTAGCCCGGGAGTTGTTTGCTGCTGGGGCGAAGTGCTCGTCCCTTGCCGAAAACACCGCCGGGTTCCTGGATGACGACGGCCGTTGGCGCACCTTCGCGGCGTGCCCGGGTGGCACGGCTCGGTGTACTCGCGGCTGACATGAATGTTAGTG
>JBBSUU010000505.1:0-2739 GCA_038234115.1 Mycobacteriales bacterium | reverse complement strand
GGTCGGGGCCGAGCTGCTGGTCGGAGTTGCGTCTACGGTGGTCGGCGCCTTGTTGGTGTCCGGGGTGGCGATGTCCTGACCCGAATTGCCCTTGATGATGACGAACGCGATCGCGACCAGGACGGCGACCACCGCGGCCGCGGCCAGTCCGCCGAGCACCCAGTTGGCCTTGTTGCTTCGATTATTCGAACTGCGGGCGGTGCCGGTCTGCCAGTTGCTCACGCCCATGAACTCGCCGGTACCGGAGGATCCGATGGCCGCAGGGGGTTGTCCCTGGGGTGATCCGGCGTATTGGGATCCGGTGTAAGGAGACCCGGGATAGGGATTGCCGGATTGCTCCGGGCCGAAATGCAGCGGAGCGGCCATGGTGGCATCGGGCACCGGTGGGCCGTAGGGATTGGACTGCTCTGGGAGTAACGGGACGCCACCTGGCCGCACCGGTTGCTCGTTTTCCGGTGTCCAACTGGGTCGTTCGAATGGGCGCCATGCCTGGCTGCCCTGCGGCTCGGTGGTGTTGCCTTCCTGCTGATCTGGTTGCTCAGCGGTGCTCCAGGCCTGAGTGGGGAGGTTTTCCGGTGACCCGGATGCGGGAGCCTCGGAGTCGGGCTGGACGGCCCCGCAGCTCGGGCAGAAAGCGGTGGTGACCAGATTGCCGCAGACAGTGCAGAAGCGTGCCGCCATCCTCTCGTCCCTCCTTACGTTCGAGTTCAACATCAAGTCTAAGTTCCCAATTTGAGACTGAACTCTGTCTATCCTCCGGTCTCGGCGCCAGGAGTTTTTACCCATTGTTGCCGATGACCCAGCCGATTGACGGATTTGGCAATTCTTCGGGAGGTCGTCTGCGGCCGCCGCCGCGTTGATCAGGGATCCCGTCAGCTTGGCGTAGATGAACTGGATCGCCCCGTAATGTGGTCGGCGTGACTTTCGAACTTCTCCCCGCCGTTGACGTTGCTGATGCCCAGGCCGTTCGCCTTGTCCAGGGCAAAGCGGGCACCGAAACTTCCTATGGCTCACCGTTGGATGCGGCGCTGGCCTGGCAATCCGATGGGGCCCAATGGGTCCACCTGGTTGATCTGGATGCGGCCTTCGGGCGCGGATCCAACGCTGAACTGCTGGCCGAAGTGGTCGGTCGCTTGGATATCAAAGTCGAGTTGAGCGGTGGTATCCGTGATGACGAATCGTTGACCGCAGCACTGGCAACAGGATGCGCGCGGGTCAACATCGGCACCGCGGCCTTGGAGAATCCGGATTGGTGCGCCAGAATCATCGCCCAGTACGGTGATCAGGTGGCCATTGGGCTCGATGTTCGCGGTTCCACCCTGGCCGCGCGCGGCTGGACCGAGGATGGCGGCGACATCTGGGAGACATTGGCGCGATTGGAAACTCAGGGATGCGCTCGTTACGTGGTGACCGACGTCACCAAGGACGGCACCTTGCTGGGCCCCAATATCGGTCTACTGCAAAAGGTCTGCTCTTTGACGAAAGCCCCGGTAGTGGCATCCGGTGGTATCTCCAGTCTCGATGACCTCCGGGCGCTGGCATCGCTTCGCACGCTGGGTATCGAGGGCACCATCGTCGGAAAGGCGTTGTACAACGGCAACTTCACCTTGCCCCAGGCATTGGCAGCAGTCGCCGGCTACTGAGCCTGTCGGCGCCTGAGTCTGTCGACTAGCCCTGCGGGTGCAGCGACCTTCGGATCGCGTCCAGTTTGTCCTTCGCCGTTTGCTCATCCCTGGCCTTTTTCTTGTCAAACTCCGCCACTGATTCCGATTCCCCGGCCAGCTCGGCTGTGCCCATGGCCAATCCATAACGCCGTTCAATTCGCTCCTGGACCTCGTTAAGGGTGGGAACACCGGTTACGGCAGAGCCCAGCAGTTCCGACTGGTCCGATGGCATCTCGGTGCCAACACTGATCGGCGTCACTTTCCCTGCGGCGGCATCCGGCGGGGTGGTCGGATTTTCCTGATTCTCATCTGGTGATGTCATGAGGTCCACGTTAGCCGCGACCGGCTCCGCCGGGACAGCCCCATCCGAGCGGATAACCTGAAGGTATGCCAGTTGCCATCCGTGTCATCCCCTGCCTCGACGTCGACAACGGGCGGGTGGTCAAAGGGGTCAACTTTGTCGACCTCGTGGATGCCGGCGACCCGGTGGAGATGGCGCGGTTCTATGACGCCGAGGGAGCCGACGAATTGACCTTCCTCGACATCACCGCGACCAGCGACAACCGCGAATCCGCCTACGAGATGATTCGGCGCACCGCCGAACAGGTCTTCATCCCGCTGACGGTCGGCGGCGGCGTACGCGAGGTCGCCGACATCGACGCGTTGCTGCGGGCCGGCGCCGACAAGGTCTCGGTGAACTCGGCGGCTGTTGCCCGCCCCGAGTTCTTGGCGCAGGCGGCCCGACGGTTCGGGTCGCAGTGCGTGGTGTTGGCAGTGGACGCCCGTCGGGTTTCAGCCGGTTCTGACCTTGAGGTTCCCTCCGGATTCGAGGTCACAACGCACGGCGGTCGACGTGGCACCGGCATCGATGCCATTGAATGGATGATGCGGGCCGAAGAGGCCGGAGCCGGCGAGATTTTGCTGACCTCAATGGATGCCGATGGGACAAAGGCAGGCTTCGACACCGAGATGCTGGCCGCGGCCAGGGCGGCAGTGCGAGTGCCGCTGATCGCCTCGGGTGGGGCGGGCACGTTGGCGCATTTCGAGGCCGCCGTGGACGCCGGCGCCGACGCGG
>JBBSUU010000504.1:0-2741 GCA_038234115.1 Mycobacteriales bacterium | reverse complement strand
GTCATCCCGAACACCGCCTCGTCGACGGCGTCCTTCGCCATCACCCGGTAGGTCGTGTACTTGCCGCCCGCCACGACCACGAGACCCGGCGCCGGATGGGCGACCGCGTGCTCGCGCGACAGCTTCGACGTGGCCTCCGACTCACCCTCCAGGAGCGGGCGCAGTCCGGCGTAGACACCCACCACGTCATCCCGGGTCAACGGGGTCTCCAGCAGCGAGTTGGCGTGATCCAGGATGTAGTCGATATCGCTTCTGCTCGCCGCCGGGTGCGCCAGGTCAAGATTCCACGGGGTATCGGTCGTGCCGATGATCCAGAAATCGTCGTTCCACGGGCACGGAATGATGAAAAGCAGGCTCTTCTCGGTCTCGGTGATGAGACCGGTCCTGCTCTGGATCTTCTCCCGCGGGATCAATACGTGCACGCCCTTGGACGCAGTGACCCGGAAGTGGCTCTTGCCGCCGGTCATCTTTTGGATCTCATCGGTCCAGACGCCAGCCGCGTTCACCGTTCGTTTGGCGCGAACGTCAATTTCTCGGCCGGTCTCCAGGTCCAATACCTTCGCACCGATGACCTTTTCACCGTCCCTGAGGAAACCTACGACCCGGGCGCTACTGGCACAAAGAGCGCCGTAGGAGGCTGCGGTCCGCGAAATCATCATGGTATGACGGGCATCGTCGAGTTGCCCTTCATAGAACTTGATGCCGCCATGAATCGTCTTCTTGCCGCCCGGGAAATACTGCTGGGTGGTCTTTTTGCTCAGGTGCCGCAAGTGGCTCGGCACCCCGCGGCCGGCGCCCAGCACGTCATAGACACCGACACCGGTACCGACCCACACGCGGTCGATGAATCGCTTTTCCAACGGATAGATGAACTCGACGGGCTTTGCCAGATGCGGACACAGGGTATCCAGGATGAGTGAGCGCTCGCGTAATGCCTCGAAGACCAGCCGGAAATTCAACTGCTTGAGATAGCGCAAACCACCATGAACCAGCTTCGAGGAACGGCTGGAGGTGCCGGAGGCGAAGTCGCGCGCTTCGACCAGGCCAACCTTCAGGCCACGTGTCGCGGCATCGAGCGCGGCCCCCGCACCGACGACGCCGCCACCGATGATCAGTACGTCGAGTTCGCCGGCGGCCATTTCATCAAGCGATTTTTGACGGTTTTCCGGGCTCAAAGCTGTTGAAGTGAAGCTCATTTATATCGCCCCTCGTATGTGTACGACTTGTGGTCGCTACAGTTCGGGCCAGCGGCATTGCGTTCCGCTGTGAACCGTAAAGTGACTGTAGCCCCGGTCACAATCGCTCACAATATGTAGTCGTTCGGCATTGCCGAACCGCGCTCAAGTCGGCATTACCGAGCCAGCCGGGCCGCACGGCGTAGCCTCATGAAGGTGCCCGCAACTGTGCAATCGGTGGAGAGAGCCGCAGCCATGCTGCGATTACTCGCAGATGGAAACGAGCCGCTCGGGCTGATGCAAATAGCTGCGGCGCTGGGTCTGGCCAAGGGCACCGCACACGGGCTTCTGTACACCTTGCAGGAGGTCGGGTTCGTCGAACAAGACCGGGCCGGCGGCCGATACCGAGTCGCCGCGGAGATCTTCGGGCTCGGCTGGGATCGGCTGGATCTTAATGAACTGCGGTCCAAGGCGATCAACTGGACGGACGCCCTAGCTGCCCGCAGTGGTGAATCGGCCAGGGTCGCAGCGTTCGTTGATGGTCATGCCGTGGTGGCCCACCACGTTTATGGTGCCGCTGCCGGGCCGAAGGAGGCGGTCACCGGGAAAGAGCTGCCATTGCACGCCGATGCCCTGGGCAAAGTGCTGCTCGCCTTCGATCCCGGTGCCGCCCGCAGCATTATCGGCAAAGACTTATTCAGTTTGACCTACCGCACCATCACGGACCGGTTGGTGCTGCAACGAGACCTGGCCGCCATCAGGGATAATGGATGGGCTGCCGCCGTTGAGGAAGTTGCCCCGGGAGTCGCCGGGATTGCCGCACCCATTCGGGATCACGGTGGGTATGTGGTGGCCGCGGTAGGCATCGAAGGAACCCTGCACCGGATCTGCGACGACCGGTCCCGGCCCCGTCAGGTACTGATCAATCATGTGGTCCGAGCCGGCCGGGCAATCAGCCGCGAACTCGGTCACGGACGGGCCGAATGAAAAGTCAGTACGTGGCTGCCCTTGACCAGGGCACCACCTCAACCCGGTGCATGCTCTTCGATCATCACGGCCGGCTGGTTTCGGTGGCGCAGAAACAGCACCGTCAGTACTATCCACAACCCGGTTGGGTGGAGCATGATGCGGCCGAGATCTGGTCCATCACCAAGCAGGTCATCACGCAGGCGCTGTCGGATGCGGAGCTACCCGCTGACTCCATCGCCGCCCTGGGCATTACCAATCAGCGCGAGACCGTGGTGATCTGGGACCGGCTCACCGGGGTTCCCGTGCATCGGGCCATTGTGTGGCAGGACACCAGAACGGCCGCGATACTGCGCCGCATCGAGGCCGCGCTGGACGCCGCAACGATCCGCCAAAAAACCGGATTACCACTGGTGAACTACTTCTCGGTTCCCAAGGTGATGTGGATCCTGGAAAACGATCCTGGGTTGAGAGCCCGCGCCGACCGCGGCGAACTACTGTTCGGCACCATCGACTGCTGGACGCCTATCTGCATGAGATCGTGGGGTACGGCTGGGAAGAGGTAGACGCGGAGGCAGAGCGGCTGGAGCATCATATCTC
>JBBSUU010000503.1:0-2747 GCA_038234115.1 Mycobacteriales bacterium | reverse complement strand
GCAGAGTCCGGCGCCGGCGTCGAGCGTGTCGGCGACGTGGCTCTCGAGCGAGTCGTCGGGGTCCATCACGGCCGCGATCCCGCCCTGCGCGTAGTTCGTGTTGCTCTCCGCCTTCTGCTTCTTGGTGATAACGGCGACCGTGCCGACCTCGGCGGCCCGAAGCGCGAACGACAGCCCGGCCACGCCGGACCCGATGATGAGCGTATCGACGGTGTGAGTCATCGGGAAATGAGGAGTGATGAACGAGGAATGATGAAACGGCCGAGTCAGGCGATGCAACGGGCGCGTCACGACATCGCCAGCATCCGCTCGATGGGGACAAGGGCGCGAAGCCGGGTCGGTTCGTCCATCGTGATCTCCGGGCGCCGGTCGCGCATGGCGAGATAGACCTTCTCGAGCGTGTTCATCTTCATGTGCGGACACTCGTTGCAGGCGCAGCCCGAGTGCGGCGGGGCCGGGATGAACCGCTTGCCCGGCGACGTCTTGTTCATCTGGTGCAGAATCCCCGGCTCGGTGGCGACGATGAACGTGTCCTGCTCGGGGTGCGCCCCAGCGTAGCCCAGCAGCGCCGAGGTCGAGCCGATGAAGTCAGCCAGCCGAAGCACGCTTTCCTCGCACTCTGGGTGCGCCAACACGACCGCTGTCGGGTGCTCGGTCCGCAACTCGACGATCTTTCGGGCGCTGAACATCGCGTGGACCATGCACGCGCCCGGCCAGAGCACCATCTCGCGGCCGGTCTGCCGGGCGATATAGCGGCCGAGATTTTGATCCGGGCCGAAGATGATCGGCTGGTCGGCCGGAAGCTGCCGGACGATCTTCTCGGCGTTGGAACTGGTCACGATCACGTCCGAGAGCGCCTTGACCGCCGCCGAGCAGTTGATATACGAGACGACAACGTGCCCCGGCCGCTCGTCGATGAACGCTTTGAACAGGTTCGGCGGGCACGAATCGGCCAGCGAGCAACCGGCATTCAGGTCAGGCAAGAGCACCAGCTTGTCGGGGTTGAGGATCTTTGCCGTCTCGGCCATGAAATGCACCCCGGCGAAGACAATCACTTGGGCGTCGGTCTGTTTGGCCGCTTGGGCAAGCTGGAGCGAGTCGCCAGTAAAGTCGGCGATGTCCTGAATATCCGCGTCCTGATAGTAGTGCGCCAGGATGATCGCGTTCATCTCACGCTTCAACCGCTCGATCTCGGCGAACAGGTCCAGGCTCGGGTCGAGCGACACCGATGGTCGGGCAAGGGTTGAAACCATGTCGTCTCCGGGGCAAAGTTCATCGTGTCAAACTGACACGTTCGGGCGACAATTCCCGTACCACCCGATCTGTTATACAGGCTTGTCGAAGTCGGCACGAACGGAGACGGCCTGCGGTTTCCCCGGTGGTTGTGGACACCATGGCCGGAACAAGGGGTTCTGCAACCGTCCGTCTCACTCACCCCCGTCTTTCACGACTATCGGCCCTCCGGTCTCGCTTGCCGTGAGAGGGCGCAGACAGATTGTTACCAAAATCGCTGGATGCAGCAAAGGCTAACTTGCCTGTTATATTACATCGGATATCCGATCACCACCGCAGCGAGACCAACGCAGGAGGCTTCATGCATTCATTGATTCACCAGAATCGGCCGCACCCGGCCCAATCCCGGTTCAGACAGGCAAGTCGCTGGCTCACGGGCATGATGCTCGGTCTCGGCACCGTCATCGCAGCCACTGGCTCCGTCCAGGCTCAGACCCATCAACCCGGCCCCATCCGGCTGCTCAACCTGCCCAACGGCACGGTTGCCTCGCCGACGCCGGGCTCCTATGGCGAATCTTCCGCCCCGATCAACCCGACTGCCGTTCCGCAGATCACGGCAGAGTTGTGGTTCTACGCCCGCTCCGGCTCCTTGCCTGACGACAGCGATCCGGCCGGCGTCGGAGTCTTCCTTCTGTCACAGCCGAGCGGCAACCCGGCCTCGGGCGGGTTCGATCCCAACTTGCGAACGCTCAGCCTGACAGTGACTCTGACCGACATCGGCGGGGAGATCAACGGCGAAGTGGTTCAGGCACGACCGGGCGGTAACCTTGACGGGTCGTGGCACCATATCGCGCTCGTGTTCGACGGCAGCTTGGCTATCGGCCAGAGTCGTGGCCGGTTGCTGTTCGACGGGATCGTGGTGGCCACCACCGATTTTGCCGCCAGCGGCGGGACGGGCCTCACCGCTGCGCCGACCGGGACAACCGGGCTGGACATCGGCGCCAACCGGGTCAATGCCACCACCACCGAGCGCTATTTCAGTGGCCGCATCGATCAGGTCCGCATCTGGAACACGGCCCGCTCGACCGACCTGATTCGGGAAAACATCCATCGGCGCCAGATCAACAAATCGCAGTTCATCGCCCAGTACCAGATGGACGTCACGACGCCCCCGGTGCCGGATGAGGGCGTGGCTGGCGGCGGCGGCCCCCTCTCACTGTTCGGGTCGGCATCGCTCATCCGCTCGGCGATCCCGTTCAGCACCGCCCAGGCCTCGGCCAGTCCGGGTGCCGACGCTGGTATCATCGGCACCCAGGGCAACGGCGTCGAGACGAACAACCACGCCATTAACACGCTACAAAACTACCTCGATCCCGGTATTCGCTTCAACGACCGGGAGGCCAACGGGTTCAATCCGCTAGACAACGCGGTCCGGTTCGTCTATAGCCGGATCGACTCGATGCCGCCGGTGCCGCCCAGTGGCACCTCGGTCCAGAAGGTTGCCGACCGGTACT
>JBBSUU010000502.1:0-2756 GCA_038234115.1 Mycobacteriales bacterium | reverse complement strand
TTCAGCGAAACCCTGGTAATTCGAAGGCCGCCGGATTGTCGCATCAGTTCGGCAACCATCAGTTCCATGGTGCCGTTGGGCGCCTTCGGATTTCGTCGCATGAGATCCAGCGATGCACCATTCGGGCCCCATGGGGACAGCGAAAGAACGCCGAGAGGCTCCTGCTCGGAGCCGAAAGCCTGCACCAGAACGCAGTCTCCGTCGTTCGGATCGCCCAGCCGCCCGAGTGCCATCGAGAAGCCGCGCTCTTCATCGGTATTGCGCCATTCGTCGGCCACCTGAAGCGCGGTGGCCATCTCCTCGTCCGTCAGGCTCCGGTGCCGCCGGACCAGCACCGTAATGCCGGCACTTTCGGCCCGACTGACTGCAGCTCGAACCGGTTTGAGCTCGTGGCTGGAAAGGTCGAAACTTGCCGGCAGCAGAATCGCCTCATCGCCCAACGCGATGGCACCCAACCCTGCACGGTTGTAGGCGATTGCGCCTTCCTCACTCGCTCCCATGACAGCCAGCGGCCAACCGTAGAGTGCCGCTTCGCTCTTCCAGACCTCGATGGCCTGCGGCCACGACTCGCGGTCCCCCAGCGGGTCACCACTGGCCAGCGTCACCCCGCCCTGAACGCGGTAGCTGATCGCAGCGCGTCCGTTGCCGGCGAAGATCACCAGCTTGTCCCGCCGGGTGGCGAAATAGCTCAGAGAGTCCTGGCCACCAAATTCGGCAAGCAGATTGCGCACCTTGACCTCGTCGGCCGGCAAGAGGACCGCCGCTCTGGTCTGAGATCTGAAAAGCGTCAGGAAGGCAGCGGCGAGCACCACACCCCCGAGCAGACCGCCAACGAATTCGACAAACTCGGGCGCATCGTCGGTAAAGACCAGGAAGCCGTACGCGGCGTTGGTCGGCCGAACGAGTTGCTCCCCGATGTTCAACCAGCCACCGGTGACCCGATCCAGTGCCCAACCGAAGTAGTGGACCGTTTCCACCTTGCCCGGGGCCAACCGAATGAGCACCCACGCGACCAGCGTCGCCGGTATCAGGCCAAGAACCAACACGATCAATGCCGATACCACGGCCCGCCGATGCACCTTCGCCGTGAACGCACCACGGGCAACGATCAGCAGCACCAGCAGCAACGCGGGAAAGACACAGCCGAGATATCCCTGCCACTGGATCATCCTGGCTTCTCGATGCGTGAGACCGGTGACCCAGAATGCCACTGAGATCGACACCCCGACGTTGAGCAGGATGGAAATGGCCAGCCAGCCGATCAATACCCACCAACCGGCGCGCTTACGTGCGCTGACCACACTGGCGAGGAGACCGTAGAAAGCCGCGTTCGCCAAGTTGGGCTTCAGCGCAATAACAAAGAGATCGATCCGGCCCAGGACATGCTCGAGTAACCGGTAGAGCGGCGGATAGAGCGCGGTGATGGCGCAGATAAACGCCAAGGCCCAGAGCGCGCTGGCGATCCATCGCGGGACTTCGTCGAAAAAGGTTGAGGAGCGCCGAGACGGTGCCGGGTCAAGGACCGACCCGTCCGATGCTGCCGTTGTGAGTGTCACGTCATCTCCCCGGCTATCGGGTAAAACTTCGAATTGGGGGATCAGGAAGATCAGCCGGTGAACCGTCGGCGAACCTGGCCAGCACAATGGAGCCGACAACTGCCAAGGTGAATCCGGCGGCTGCGACCGGCCAGAATCCGGACCGAACCGAATCTCCGAGCACCGCCAGTCCGATGACCGCTGGAATCACCGTATCGACACTGAAGGTGATGGCTGAAACAGCAGTTACCGAACCTACTTCCAGCGCAAGAGTAAGAAGGCAAATCGCTACCCCACCGGCGGTCAGCACCGCCCAGATGGCCGGGTCCAGCACGATGCGCCAAAAAGGATCCGGGAATTTCAAGCCACGAGAAGCGATCGCCACGATGCTGAAACCGAGACCGGCACCAACCGCGTACGTGACCGTCTTGGAAGTTGACGCCGGCTTGGTGGCGATCAGCAGGATGGAGGCGACCGGCGCCACCAAGATCAGCAGGATCCATCGCCAGGTTGAGGACAGCGGCGAGGCGTCCTCAGCGGCTGCAGACATCCCCAATAACACCAGACCGACTCCAGTAAGGAGCAGCGCAATCCATCCGCCCCGACCGATCCTGGTGCCACGGATCGCCGCAATCACCGCAGTGACGGCGACGCTGGCAGCGACGATTGCCTGCACCAAAAACAGCGGGAGGGTCTGCAGCGCGATCACCACCGCGACGAACCCGACGCCATCCAGCCCGAGTCCCACGTAGTACACCGGCCGCAGCACCAGCGACGGCGCCCGCCCCCCCGGTTGACGCCGGATCCCAGCTGATTCAAGAATTGAAGCGATGCCGTACGCCATGGCAGCGCCGAAGGCGCAGCCGAGGCCCAGGATCATTTTCCGATGATGTCATGATCCTTGATCAACCGTGGGTCCGCCTCACTGGGCGCACGAGCGATCCCGAGCATCTGGGCGAAACCGTCAAGCCACCGCACGCAACAGCCCACCGGTGAGAAAGCTCGGTTCAGACCGCCTGTGCGTCGCTGATTTCCGTGATTGCGGTTGTGCCCCTGTTGCCCGGGCAGGATCCCTGGGAGCGCTAGGCTCTGGCCACCGTCCACCTACCGAGGAGCAGTCCATTGAGTACAGCAGATATGCAGCTGAACCAGGATGAGGAACACATCCGAGTCACCCATTGGTCGTTCGGAGCTGATGGCGACGACACCGGTCATCATGTT
>JBBSUU010000501.1:0-2758 GCA_038234115.1 Mycobacteriales bacterium | reverse complement strand
TATCGATCCGCACATGCACTCCGCGATGGTGCAATTGGCCGACTGGATCGACCTGAGCCCGATGGCCACCCCCACTGCTGACGATGTCTTCGCAGCGTTGCGGTATGCCGCCGCTGCGCCGACGGGCTGGGTACTGGCGCAGCAGTTCGACCCGAGTATCACCCAGGGCCACCCCCAGTTGGACCGAGCGGTTCTTGACCGTCTTGTTCCGGACCGGCCCGCACTGGTCCTGGAAAGTAACGGGCACGTCGCGCATGTGAACTCTGAGGCGCTGATCCGCGCGGCAGTAAACCGGGATACCCCCGATCCGCCCAGGGCGCGTTTTGTGCGTGATGAGAACGGTGAGTTGACCGGCCGACTCGAGGAATCGGCGGCGGTCGCTCCGTTCACGGTGGGTTTTCCCATGGTGCGTGGCGATGCATTGGCCGGCCGGATCGAGGACCTGTTGTGGCGCGCCGCCGGCCAGGGCGTGACGTTGCTGCACGATTGCGGGATCGGCTCGATCGACGGCCCCGCCGACCTGGGGGTCTTGCAGGCTGCGGTCGGGCCCGAATCGCCGGTGCGGTATCGGGGCATGCTGGTCTCCACCGAGTACGACGCATGGTCACAGATGGGCCTTCGGCCCGGATTCGGTGATGACATGCTTCGCATTGACGGGATCAAGGCCTGGTCCGATGGCTCCAATCAGGCCGGTACCGGGTACCTGCGCGAGCCGTACCTGGGGACTTCCTCCCGAGGTGCGTTGAACTACTCGCCCGACGAACTCGCCGCTGTCGTGCTGCGCGCCCACCTGGATGGTTGGCAGTTGGGCGTTCACGCAAACGGTGACGCGGCAATCGATGTCACCATTGATGCGTTCCAAAGTGCCTTGGCGGATCATCCGCGGCCCGACCACCGTCACCGGATCGAACATTGCAGTGTGCTCCGTCCTGAGCACATCACAAGGATGTCGGCGCTGGGCCTGTCGCCCTCGTTCCTGATCGGCCATATCCGATGGTGGGGTACCGCTTTCCGGGATCGGTTACTGGGACCCGAGCGTGCCGAGTTCTACGATCCCTGCGCTTCGGCGCTACGGGCCGGTTTACGGATCTCATTGCACAGCGATTGGAATGTGACCCCGTTGGAGCCACTGCGTTACGTCCAGGACGCGGTCACCCGGATCATGGCCGAGAGCGGTGAAGTGCTGGGCGCCGACGAACGTATTCCCGTCGAGGCGGCGCTGCGGGCGGTCACGCTCGATGCTGCTTGGCAGTGTCGGGCCGAGAAGATCACCGGCTCGATCGAGGTGGGGAAGTACGCAGACCTGGTCCTGTTGGAAGACGATCCGACCACGGTGGCGCCAACCGCCATTGCCGACATTGCCGTCTCGCAAACTCACCTTGCCGGGAAGATCCGATTTCAGGCGTGACGAAAGCGGCGGCACTGCCTGGCTTCTCGCGATCTTAAGTTACCCAACGAGATGAAATTGCTCAGAGGGAGAGAACAGATTTACCCCGGGCATGCCGTGTCTGCACTTTGCCAAGCACGCTCAGCGCGTCGACAAACGGATAGACCTGCTCGATGACGAGCTGGATCTTCCCAGCGACGATGTCAGCCATCAACGTCGTCAACTCCGCCCTCACATCAACCTGATAGTCCAGTCCGGTAACCCTCACCCCGGGAGGGCGGTCGGCATCACCGGAAACTGTCACGACGGTGCCACCGTGCTTGACCACCCGAGCGCTGGTTGCTGTCGTCTGTGGCTGCACGGCCAGCGCCCCGTCCACCCCATCGGGGCGCCAGCGCCGCACCTGTTCTGGCCAGCCGTCATCGTGGTAATCAACAATCAGATCTGCTCCCAGCGAGCGGAGGTAGTCATGATTGGGCGGGGACGCTGAGGCCGCCACCTGCCAGCCGCGTGTTCGGGCGAGTTGCACCGCGAAGGTGCCGATCGCCCCTGAGGCCCCGGCGATGAAGATGGAACCGCCTTCGCCCATTGCCGGCAACGAGTGCAGCGCCCGCAGAGCGGAGTTGCCTGCCACCGGCACGGCGGCGGCCTGCTCGAAGCTCATCCCTACCGGGATTGGCACGATGAGGGAATCGGCTCGCACGGCTGCGTATTGGGCCCACGTTCCTCCTTTGGTCTGCATCACGCTGATGAATGCGATCCGATCGCCGGGCTCGTATCCAACGACGCCATCACCGACCCGGGCGACGACGCCAGCGGCCTCGATTCCTATCGGATAGGGGTAATGCGGCTCGGTGGGGAGGAAGTACGCATCGTGCACCCCCACTCCGACCGCTTTGACCTGAATCAGCAGTTCGTCCGCCGCGGTACCGGGCACCGCGACCTGCGCAAGGGTGAGGGTCTGGTTGTGCGCACTGGGGATGACCAGCGCTGTCATGATCTCCATATGTGATCTGATCCGCTCTGTCGTTGACTGCAGGAAACGCGGCGGGTCCAAGCCGTCGAGAGGCGCGTCTTGACCATCCAACCGGCGCGTCCATTGTCGTGAATGCCCTCATGAATCGTCTCGATTCCATTCTGGTACGCCGCTCGACCAGGTGCAAGTTTTTCCCTATCAGCGGCCCCCGGTTACAGACTGGCCAACGGGCAGGACAGTCTTGGACCCCATTCACTTCAAACCGCTTCGAGCAGAGGCCAACTCACCCACCACTGATCGCACGCACCGACAACGACTACCGCGACGAACGGTCTGTCAACGCCGACCTAATCTTGACCCCCTGTTGCTGATCGAAAATTGACCCCTACCGGGTT
>JBBSUU010000500.1:0-2765 GCA_038234115.1 Mycobacteriales bacterium | reverse complement strand
TCTCCAGGGCTGATCGGTGTCATTGACAGCGACAGCGACCAGGCCTGAGGTTCGGGGCTGGATCATCACCAGGCGTGGGGAGTGGGCGTGTCGGAGCGCATACAGCAGGGGTTTGGCGCGTCCGTAACCGTCCACCGCTGCCCAGGAAATCACCGGCCAGCAATCATTGAGCTGCCACACAATGCTTCCCATGCAGTGCGGCGTCAACGATCGGAAGTGCTCCACCGCGGTGGTGCCGGCATTGGCCTGGTTCAGTGACATCGCCCAATGCCAGTCCGCCATGGTGGCCGGCAGTGGGAAATGCCGCAGTAGACCGTCGGTGAGTTTGTCGTTGCCTTCCAACGCTGTTTGGTGGATCAACATGCTGGGCACTCACGGGGTCAGGGGATCGTCATGCAACGACTCGGTCAGAGTCGACCAGGTCGGCGGGCCCTGCCGAGCCGAATTCGGCGAAGTCAATGATCAGTTCATTCCGGCCGGTGGAGAGATGCGCGGTGACCTCGAAGATGAAGCTTCGATGCATATTTTCAGTGCGGGCCAACTCGGCGCCGTTCAGCGTGATGGTGGCAATGGTGTCCAGCCCGTGGAAAAGCAGTTCGGCGTGCTCACCGTCGTCGGGGTCCCATTCGAAGTCCGTGCGGTAACGCCAGTCGCTGAGGCCGATCCAGCCAATCAGCTTCTCGTTTCCGTCGAGGTAGGGGTCGGGAATTAACCCGGCTGCCATCAGGTCCGTATGCACTGATCCTGGAACGGCGGCAGCAATATCCCGGCCCACAATCGGGTCCGGGATATTCCCACGAAGCGGGTGCAGGATCCATCCGGAGTCCAGGACTCGTGTGTGTCGTAGTGGGCTGTTCAAGGGTGGCTCCAGAGGTGGGCAGGGTCACCACAATAGCTTCAGCGGACCGGGATGCGACCTTGACGGACGGCCCCTGCTGAAATGTGGGCCGGGATGATGACGGCTTCGACATTTACCGTGAATCTTCTGTGATCGCCCGCTCAGCCCATCGGATGGCCGCGATCTATGTCCCGCTGAGCCAGCCGAAGGATCGCCACCCAGGCTTGCAGGTTATCAAACTGCCGTATCGACTTTGCGGGTGAACAGCCTGCAGGGCAACAGTTCTGCTTCACAGGGAAGGGAGTGCGACGGGCGCCCCAACGCCTCTATCCGATCCTCGGGTACCGACTCGACCGGTCACCCGTTTGCAGGCTGCATCTGCTTTTGCGCGGGCATACGCTCTGCTGAACCAATTGTCGAACCACTGGGGCAGACCATGACGCTGACCACCTTGAACAATCAGAATTGGCGGCGATTCCATGATGCCGAAGCCGATGTCATTCGCCCGGGAGCGACGGTGCACTGCGTTGACGATGCGGTGAGCATCATCAATCTTTGCCGCAACCGCCCCGACGTCACAAAGTTCAAGGCAACGGGCAGCCATTGGGCTCTCTCAACCGCCACCCTCAGCGATGATGAGTTTATCGAATTGAGCTGGCCGGGAAACGATGACGTTCCGCGCCATACCGGGTTTGATATCGATCTGCTCAATCTCATTAATGATGATCTCCTGGAATTCCTTGCCGCCCACCCACCAGAAAGTCCGGCAAAACTTACTTCGGATCCCTGCCTTCGACAAGGACCGCAGAACAGCTTTGTGGTTCACATCAAGGCTGGCACGAAGGTTTACCAGGCCTACAGTCTGCTGGATAGTCCTACGGTCCAGACCGATCTGGCACGTAGACTGAACGATCGTCTCGAGGGGGGTCCGAATGCGGGGGCCTTCGATGGGCCCTGGGCTTTCGACACCATGGGCGGAGCCGGCGGACAGACAGTTTTTGGAGCACTGACCACAGGTACCCACGGCGGAGATTACCGACAGAGGCCGATGTCCGACAGTGTGCTGGCCGTACATCTGATCACCGATGGGGGTGCCCACTACTGGATCGAGCCGGGGGCAAACTTCCTAGAATTTCAATTGACGGACGATCAGAAACTGATTGACACCTACGACAATCTGGTACCCGGTGTGTCGTTCGAAATCATTCGAGACAGCGACATTTTCAACTCGGTCGTAGTCGGCGGCGGCCGTTTCGGCGTTGTTGCATCACTGGTGCTCAGAGTCGTGCCGCAATACAGCCTGCACGAGCACCGACGACTCGACCAATGGCTGCAGGTGAAGCAACAGCTCACCGCCGGGAACCTTCACCACGTCTTCGACTCTGTCCACTTCGCCGGTGCAGCGGCAGACCAAATCCAAGATATGGCGACCTTCCACGAGAGATTCAAAGAATTGGTGCAGGCCAATCGGTTCCTGCAGATTGCGGTGAACCTGTCACCGGATCACAACAATGATCGCCTGTGTGGTGTGACGCAGCGGTGGTTCTACCCACAGACGGGACCAGAGGCAACTGATCCCGCGAACAATCTTCGAGGTCGGGTAGAACGTGGGACTGTCGATGTAGCAGGGAAAGTGGCACCTTATGAACCGCCTGATGACACGTCGAAGTCCGGCGGAAACACCACATTCATCAGTAGGGCGTGCAGTGATGCAAACTTTGTGGCCGGCGCACTTAGGGCGGTAGCCGCCGAGATCGATCAAATAGTGGCCGATGGCGCTGTCCCGGCGACGGGAATAGCCGTGGCGGCATTGGGAATTGGCGCCGGCGCTGTGGCCCTCACCATCGCCTCGTTGTGTGCGGCGTTGGTCGTTTTGAGTCTGCTGCTCAAAGGGCTTGCGGAGATCATCGAAGCTGTCGGTGATGCG
>JBBSUU010000499.1:0-2777 GCA_038234115.1 Mycobacteriales bacterium | reverse complement strand
TTCCCGACGACGCACGCCAGTTTCCCGACGAACGCACGCCAGTTTCCCGACGAACGCACGCCAGTTTCCCGGCGAACGCACCCAGTTTCCCGGCGAACGCACCCAGTTTCCATCGGGATACGAGGACGTGGGGGCGCGGGTCAGACATTAGCCCTCTGGGTCAACCCGCGGTTGCGGATGGGACGAAATCCGGGTCTGTCCACTCGGTTTGACGACCGGATTCACTCTTAGGACTTGATGCCTGTTGCTGAGGGTGTTTTTGATTCGGTCAGATGGTTTCGAAGCGTAGACAGAGATCGCTTCTCAGACCGTGTCACCGGCGCCGCGATCATCGCTCGACTTGCATTTCGGACGTTGGCGTTGGTTGAAATCGACACGCCGGTGAGCTTTCCGCGCCACGCCGAGAAGTTGTCATCAATTTCTATCCACAATGTGTAGGACCTGTGTGAACGCTGCTACCAGCGAGAACAGGGTGAACTCGGTGACATTTCCACAGGCTGTCCACAAACGTGTCGACCGATCCACATGCATAAAGGCCCCACCCATGCACAGGCAGTCCACCTGTTGTCAACACTGCTGTGCACAGCGCCATTAGGTCACGGCTCGGCCTCGGCTTACCGTGAGTGACTTGTCCGGCGCAGCAGTTGGCCCGCTGGTGAAAGTGCAGCGGAACCGGGCTGTCGGTGCTCGGCGGTACAACTGAACACGAACGCAAGTTCGAAGAATCACTGGTCCGCAAATTGAACAGCCCGGCCGAAAACACGGCTGAACAATCAGGACCTGCACAGCGCAGCAAGGCTTGGAGGCCTGAGTAACGATGGTCGCGGATGAACAGTGGTCCCCTTCTCGCAAGTCGGGCGGATCCGCTGCGCCGGTGGTTTTCGATCGGCAGCCCCCACAGGACTTACCGGCCGAGCAGTCGGTGCTGGGCGGAATGTTGCTGTCCAAGGACGCCATCGCCGACGTCGCTGAGGTCCTGACTTCCCGTGACTTCTACAAGCCCGCTCACACCCTGGTTTACGACGCGATTCTGGATCTGTACTCCCGTGGTGAACCGGCCGACCCGATTACGGTTTCCGCCGAACTGGAGCGCAACGGAACGTTGCCCCGCGCCGGTGGCGCCGTCTACCTTCATCACCTGACGGCCACCGTCCCCACTGCGGCCAACGCGGGTTACTACGCGCAGATCGTCAGCGAAAAATCGATACTTCGCAAGCTGGTCGAGGCCGGTACCAAGATTGTTCAACTCGGTTATGGCGGCGAGGAGGGAAGCGGCGGCGATGTAGATGAAATCGTCGACCGCGCCCAGGCCGAGATCTACGAGGTCACCGAGCGCCGCACCACCGAGGATTATGTCATCCTCGAAGAGCTACTTCAGCCCACGATGGACGAAATCGACGCCATTCAGACCCGGGGCGGGATGTCCTCCGGTGTGCCAACCGGGTTCACCGATCTGGACGCCCTGACAAACGGCTTTCACCCTGGGCAGATGATCATCATCGCGGCTCGACCCGGTGTCGGTAAGTCGACCTTGGCACTGGATATTGCCCGAAATGCCTCCGTCAAGCATGGAATGACCAGCGCATTCTTCTCGCTGGAAATGTCCAAGACCGAAATCACCATGCGCCTGTTGTCGGCCGAAGCTCAGATCAAACTTTCGCAGATGCGTTCCGGCTCGATGTCCGAGCAGGATTGGCAGAAGATTGTCCGGCGAATGAGTGAAATCTCTGACGCGCCAATGTTTATCGACGACTCGCCCAACATGACGATGATGGAGATCCGGGCCAAGGCGCGGCGGCTCAAGCAGCGCAACAATCTCAAACTGATCGTGCTGGATTACCTCCAGTTGATGTCGTCGGGCAAGAAGGTCGAGTCGCGCCAGCAAGAAGTGTCCGAGTTCTCCCGGCAGATGAAGTTGCTCGCCAAGGAGCTCGAAGTACCGGTGATCGCGATTTCTCAGCTCAACCGTGGTCCGGAACAGCGCACCGATAAGCGGCCGCTGCTTTCCGATCTTCGTGAATCCGGCTCGCTGGAACAGGACGCTGACATGGTGATCCTGGTTCATCGCCCGGACATTCACGAGGCGGATGATCCGCGCGCCGGTGAGGCAGACCTGATCGTTGCCAAGCACCGTAACGGTCAGACCATGACGATTGCTGTTGCCCACCAACTGCATTACAGCCGCTTCATCGACTTGGCCCAGTGAGCGGAACCGGCCGGAGCCGGGTAGATTCGCCAGCAGGCTCGAACGCCGGCCGGCCGGCCGAGGCCAAGGTGGCTGAATGAGTCTGAAGATGCAGTCAGTGCCGATCGATGCCGTGGACCCGCAGGCATTGGCAAATTGGTGGGCCCAAGTCATTGGCTGGGAAAAAACCTACGATGCCGCGGCCGAAGTGGTTCTCGAGCCGCCGGCAGGAACACCGCAGCGCGATATCTCGCCTGATCTGCTCTTTCTAAAAGTTCCGGAGCAGAAGGTCGCGGTTGGCCGACAGCTACGCTTTCTCCAGTTGCGGGCGGCGGGCTAATTTGCCGCTGGCCTTATCAAGGTAGATCTCATCGCAGCCGGCTGCGGTGAGGGCGTCGTGTTGGGCTTCTGGGTGTTGGTCTCGGGTGGAGACCCTTCCGTAGCCGATTTGCATCCGTTTCATGTGTCGCAGACGGGGGAGTGCGTTGCATAGGCGCGGACACGGGTTGCGTTACAACAGCGACCTGCGACGATGACCCCGCACGAATGTTGTATCAGTAACGATCCATTGCTTGTCTGTGGCGGAGTCATC
>JBBSUU010000498.1:0-2781 GCA_038234115.1 Mycobacteriales bacterium | reverse complement strand
TGGGACAAGGGCCTGGTCTACGAGGGGTACCGCGTTCTCTGGTACTGCTGGCGATGCGAAACACCGTTGTCCAACACGGAAACCAAGATGGACGATTCCTACCGCAACAGGCAGGACCCGGCTGTCACGGTGGCGTTCACGCTCGATGCTCCGGGCACTGACCTCGACGGGGTAAAGGCGCTGGCATGGACCACCACCCCGTGGACCGTGCCGTCGAACCTGGCGATGGCGGTGGGCCCGGACATCGATTACGCGGTGGTCGAGTCCTCGGCCAAGCCGGGCCAGAAGTTCCTGCTGGCCGAGGCCAGACTGGGCGCCTACGCCCGCGAATTGGGGGAGGACGTCGCCGACCGGGTCGTCAAGCGGCTCAAAGGATCTGAGTTGCTCGGGACGAAGTACACCCCGCCCTTCGACTTTTTCCTCGGACGCGAGAACGCTCATCAGGTGTTGGCCGCGGACTATGTCACCACCGAAGACGGCACGGGAGTGGTGCACATCGCGCCGGCCTTCGGTGAGGAGGACAAACTCGTCACCGATGCGGCGAATATCGAGGTGGTGAACCCGGTCGACAAGAGCGGCGTTTTCACCAGCGAGGTGCCGCCGTACGAGGGCATGCAGGTATTCGACGCCAACCCGCACATCATCAAGGACCTGCAGGCCGCTGACCTGTTGATCCGACGTGAAACCTACGACCACTCCTACCCGCACTGTTGGCGCTGCCAGAATCCGCTGATCCAACGGGCCGTGTCGTCCTGGTTCGTGGCGGTCACGCAGATCCGAGATCGGATGGTCGAGCTGAATCAGCAGATCACCTGGAGTCCGGCCCACATCAAGGACGGCCAGTTCGGTAAATGGCTCGAGAATGCCCGTGACTGGTCGATCTCCCGGAACCGGTTCTGGGGTTCACCGATCCCGGTGTGGGTCTCGGATGATCCGGCCTACCCCCGAACCGATGTGTATGGCGGTCTGGATGACATAGAGCGTGATTTCGGTGTCCGACCGGCCGATATGCATCGCCCTTTTGTGGACGAACTGACCCGCCCGAATCCGGATGATCCCACAGGGCTCTCGACCATGCGCCGGGTGCCGGAGGTGCTGGATTGCTGGTTCGAATCGGGCTCGATGCCCTTCGCCCAGGTGCACTATCCGTTCGAGAATCGTGAGTGGTTCGAGGAGCACTACCCCGGCGACTTCATCGTTGAATACAACGGTCAGACCCGTGGCTGGTTCTACACGCTGCATGTGCTGGCCACCGCGCTGTTCGACCGGCCGTCGTTCCGGACGGTATCGGCCCACGGCATCGTGCTCGGCGACGACGGACTGAAGATGTCCAAGTCGCTGCGCAACTACCCGGATGTCAATGAGGTATTCGAGCGCGACGGTTCCGACGCCATGCGGTGGTTCCTGATGTCCTCGCCGATCCTTCGGGGCGGCGATCTGATCGTCACCGAAGCCGGCATCCGCGATGGTGTCCGGCAGGCCGTCCTCCCGCTGTGGAATGCCTGGTACTTCCTGTCGCTCTACGCCGGCGCGGCTGGAAAGACAGGTGCTTCCCGGACAGATTCACCACATCTGCTCGACCGCTACATCCTGGCCAAGCTGCACGAACTCACGGTGGATGTGACGGCCGACCTGGACGTCACCGACATCGCCGGAGCCTGCGCCAAGGTGCGTTCTTTCCTGGAGGTGCTGACCAACTGGTACGTGCGGCGCTCGCGGCAGCGGTTCTGGGATGGCCAGGACGATGCCATCGACACCCTGCACACCGTCCTTGAAGTGTTGTGCCGGGTTGCCGCGCCGTTGCTTCCGCTGACCACCGAGGTGATCTGGCGGGGATTGACCGGCGAGCGCAGCGTACATCTGACCGACTGGCCCTCCGATTTCGATCTGCCGGCCGACGCCGCGCTGGTCGCCGCGATGGACGAATTGCGCGAGGTGGCCTCGACGTCACTGTCGGTGCGGAAGACGGCGAAGCTGCGAGTTCGACAACCGTTGGCCTCGGCCACGGTGGTGGTTGCCGACTCGGCGGCGCTGGCCCCGTACGCCGACCTGCTGAAAGATGAGATCAATGTCCGCGAGGTGGTGTTGACCGATCTGGCCGATGGCGGCGAGAGCCGGGTCAAGCGCCAGTTGACCGTCAACGCTCGAGCGGCCGGTCCACGACTGGGCAAGCAGGTTCAACAGGTCATCAAGGCGTCGAAGTCCGGCGACTGGTCGGTGGCCGCGGATGGCAGTGTCACCTGTGGCGCTGTGGCACTGCAGACCGGGGAGTACAGCCTGGATCTGGTGGCGGCCGGTGGCGATCATGCCGAAGCCATCGGGATGTTGCGCGGTGGCGGGTTCGTCGTGCTTGATGTCGAACTGGATGCCGACCTGCTGGCCGAAGGTATCGTCCGGGACGTCATCCGGGTCGTTCAACAGGCTCGCAAAGACGCTGACCTGGATGTCTCGGATCGGATTTCGGTAGCCCTGAGCGCGCCGGACGCGGTATGGGAGGCGGTGGATGGTCGCCTTGAACTGCTCAAGGGTGAAACCCTGGCGCTGCAGGTCTCGCGGACCGAGACCGGCACCACTACCGGGACGGTCGGCGATGGCCTGACGGTCGCTGTGAAAGTGAGCAAGGTGTGATCGTGACGGTGACCGGGCTTCGAGGACACTGAGACTGGTTGCGACTACCGCCGTTTGCGGGAGTCGCAATCAGTGGCCGCTGGGGGGAACTGCGGGGCGGGGCCGCGCAGTTCAAGACCCGGAGGCCGTTTCGGCTCCACAGGCTCGCAAGGC
>JBBSUU010000497.1:0-2782 GCA_038234115.1 Mycobacteriales bacterium | reverse complement strand
GTTCGGCTTCCGAGACGTCCGACTCGTCGGCATGGGCCTGGGTAGTGGCCTTTACCAGCAGGGTTTCGATGTAGTCGTACAGCTGGGCGAGGTCCATGGGATGAGTCTGCACCACGACAACGTAAATTGTCAACGACAATTAATATTGTCGTGGTCGTCAACGGTTGATCGGCCCCAGCGCGGTGACCGGATCGATCAGCTCATCGGTGACCAGGAAGTCGAAGTTGTCGGCCAGATCGATACTTTCCGGATGGCCGTGCCAGCCAACACCCGGTTCTGGTTGGGCCGCCGCGCCGTTGGCCCACAGATGCGCCAGCTCGCAGGCCTCATCCGGGACGTCGTCGCCCGACTTGATCAGGGCCTGCAAAATTCCGCCGTGGTAGGAAAAGCGCGGATCGTAGGGGAATTTGGAGTGTCCGCCGGCCACCGGGAATGCGGTATCGCCCGACCTCGGGAACCATTGTGGGTCCTGCAGACGATTGTCGATTCCGGCCACCCGCCGATCCCGATCAACTGAGTACTGAATGCGTCCACCGAGCGGATCGCTGTTGCGCCACAAATTCATCCAGCGAACGACGCCATCCTGATTGCGGAGTTTGTCGAAGGTCTCCCCAAATTGCTCCGGTCCGAAATAGCCGGGGAAAAACCGCCCATACAACCGCCGCAGGACGGCGCCATGGGTCACCAGCGCAAAACTGTCCAACTCGGTGGCCCGGAGCTGCTGCAGTGCAGCAAATACCAGGACGCTGCCCTGGCTATGACCGGAAAGGATAATCCGTTCGGCACGCGGGCCGTGGTCGGTGTCCGGCTCGATGCCGGCATACCACCGCATGCGATGGATGAGATCCGGTACCGCCCGCTCGGCATAACAGGGCGGCGCAAAGGGATGGTTGGTGCGGGGCCAGAAACACGTCACGTCCCACAGCACCCCGACACCGCGGCGCGTCGCCTTCACCCGGAAGGCCGAATAACCCAGTGCCACCAGGGCGAGCAGCAGCCACTGGGTCATCCAGGCACCGTAGGCGGCAAGTTCCCGGGCCGGAATGGGATCGCCGGTGTTCATCGCGGTGTTGGAGGTGATCCCGTTGAAAGGTTTGGCATCAAATGCCAGGACCGGCAGTAGCGCCGCGACCAGGACGCCAAGTACAACCAGCACCCAGAGATAGGCAATGGCGTAGTCGGTGCGGCGCGCCATCCAAAACTTTCGCCAGATCGCCGTTCGCCGGGAGTCGTGGGGCACCGAACTGGCGATGCCGTGCCAATAGTCCTCGGCAACGCATCGATCCTCCGCGCCGCATTTTCCGGAGATGAGCCGAAAGCCGAACCAGACGGCCAGCACCACCAAAGACCCCACCAGCAAAGCCGTGAAGATGACCACATGGATGCCGCCGCTCTGAATCTGATTGGACACGAGCACCGGCGCCTCGGTCTTGATCGCGCCGTATCCGACCTTGATGTCCTGCAAACTCGGCACCCAGCCATCCCGGGAGAACCACACCGTGAGCAGACCGGTCACGCCGGAGGTGAACAGCGAAGCGAGCAGACACGCGAGCCCGGCCATCAGGGCGGCGCCGGTACCGGCCACCACCGGCGGTGGGTCGACGGTCAGGTTGCGGTGCCAGAAAGCCGGCCCAGGACCGTCGATCCGGCGTCGCTGCTGATTCATCCAGACCAGCAACCCGAGGAGCACGGCCAACAGCGCGAATACCGCTGCGTAGTTCCACGCCAACATATTGCCCAGTCGCGCTGCGACATCGGCGACGCTGCCCAACGCCGACTTCTCCCCCGCACCGGCCCAAATACTGAGTGCGAAGGTCAGCAGGACCGGGATCCAGCCGATTCGTTGGTAGTAGAGCGCGATGCCGCCGGCGGCTCTTTCGAAAAGCTCCCGTCGACTCAACAGCCAGGCCCACCACAGCAGCGCCAGCGCACTGATGATCTGAATGCTCAGACTCCAGAACGAAGTCGGGATGGCCACTGCGAACGCCATCGGCATCGTGATGGAGGCGGCCTGCAGGTGCACTGCCCGTAGTCGTTGTTCCCCGATCTGTTGCAGCCAAAATCGGTCGTCCTGAAGTTTGCGCTCGGACTGAGCGCCGCGACGGGCCTGGCGATCGTCATCGCCCTTCTTGGTTTGCGTCCGGCCGGCCACTGCCCAGATCAACAGGACGGCCAGCAGCGGGAGGAACGTCACTCCGGTCAACCGCTGGATATCGAAGTCGGTGCCGAACCATCGCCCTACTGTCTCGAAGCCGATCGGGCAGCGACCCGTTGTCGGCCAGCCAACCCCGCACTGGCCACCGAAGGAGACCATGGCGATCACGCTCGCGCCGAGCGTGATCAAGATGGTGAGGCAGAGTGAGATCAGCCGGCAGATCCATGTCGCCACGAGGGCCATCGGCGACCAGCCGTCGGGTTTGCCGCTGGGAATCATCCGCGGTGCCACATTCATCAGAGCAAACGGGAGCAGCAGTAGCCACAATGCGCGGGTTGCGGCTCCGGAGGTGAGGCCGCCCCAGGCGTATCCCTCCAGCCGAGGCCACTTCTGACGTTCCCGTGCGGTGGCCGGTCGGCCGCGCGGCACCGAGAACGCCTCATTGACGTCCCGCGGGCGAAAGAAACCGGCCATCTTGTCACCGGCCACCTGACGGACCAGCGGTCGGTCCAATAACTCTTCCGGCGACGTACCGGAGACGCCGTGGACCCTGATCTCAACGGCCGGCACCAAATCATCCGAGGGCTCCGAGGGCGCTGGGGATTGGTCCGGAAACAGGTTCGCCGT
>JBBSUU010000496.1:0-2799 GCA_038234115.1 Mycobacteriales bacterium | reverse complement strand
TGTCGTTCGGCGTTGGCCCGACCATAGGTGGTGGTCCGCTGAACCGCGGGCCGCCCGATCGGGGAGCAGATTTCCTCCAACTGGCTCACCGTCTGGAACGAGCCGACCTCAGACCCGGCCATCCGGGAGATGGTTTCCTCCATCAGGGTGCCACCCAGATCGTTGACGCCGCCGCGCAGCATCGCCTGGGTTCCGGCCGGCCCGAGTTTCACCCAGGACGTCTGGATGTTGTCGATCGAGCCGTGCAGCATCAGCCGCGCAACCGCGTGGACGGCACGGTTTTCCTCGAAGGTTGCACCGGCCCTGGCCAGCCCGGCGAGGTAGATCGGCGCGTTGGTGTGGATGAACGGAAGTGGCACAAATTCGGTGAACCCACCCGTTTCGGACTGCAGGCGGCGTAACAGTGCCAGGTGGGCCACCCAGTGTTCGGCGGTGTCCACGTGGCCGTACATCATGGTTGAGCTGGACCGGATTCCCAACGAGTGGGCGGTGGTGATGACGTCGATCCAGGACTTGGTCGGCAACTTGCCCTTGGTCAGCACCCACCGGACATCATCGTCGAGGATCTCCGCGGCGGTACCGGGGATTGATCCGAGACCGGCTGCTTTGGCTTCGGTCAGCCATTCCCGGATCGACATGTCGGCTCGGGTTGCGCCGTTGACCACTTCCATCGGGGAGAAGGCGTGGACATGCATCTCCGGCGTACGTGCCTTGATCGCCCGCACCAGGTCGAAGTAAGCGGTCCCGGGGAGATCCGGATGGATGCCACCCTGCATGCAGACTTCGGTGGCGCCCAGTGACCAGGCAACTTCGGCCCGCTCGGCGACCTCGTCGACGGACAGGGTGTAAGCATCGGCGTCGGTTCGCCGCTGCGCAAAAGCGCAGAACCGGCATCCGGTGTAACAGACATTGGTGAAATTGATATTCCGATTGACGACATAGGTGACGTCGTCGCCGTTGACGCTCTTGCGGACGTCATCTGCCAGCGCGCAGACCGCTTCCAGGTCGACTCCGGTGGCCGTCATCAGCGCCAGGGCCTGGACGCCGTCCAGCGAGCCCGGGTTCTTCTCGGCGGCTCGCAAAGCTGCGGCAACATCGGAATCGGTGCGCTCCGGCGCCGATCGGATCTTTTCCTTGATCGCTTCCCAGTCGCCGTAGACGTCGGAGAAGTCAGACCGCCGATCACCGGTACGCCCTTGCGTATCGATGGAAGTCGCCAGGTCGGTCCGCCCGGTTGACACCACTTCATCGGGCTCTTGCCATGGCCGGCCAACGGGGATGGCATCGGGGCGGGCCAGGCCGGTGACCGGATCGGCCAACGCATCCACGTGTGCCCGCAACCGCGGATCCAGCCAGGGCTCACCTGCTGTGACGAACTCGGGGTAAATGGTCAGCCGCTCGGCCAACGTGAAGCCGGCCGCCGCGGTGCGAGCCGTCAGGTCATCGATCTGCGGCCACGCACGTTCGGGGTTGACGTGATCCGGGGTCAGCGGCGAGACCCCGCCCCAGTCATCGATACCGGCGGCGATTACCCGTTCGAAGGCATCGTCGATCAGATTCGGCGGCGCCTGGATTCGCATCTTCGGACCGAGGATCAGTCGCGAAACCGCAATGGTGGCAAGGAGTTCGTCGATCTCGGCGTCGGGAGTGCGGGCCATCGCGGTATCCGGCTTGGCCCGGAAGTTCTGCACGATGACTTCCTGGATCCCGCGATAGGAACGGGCCACGCTGCGGATTTCGAAGATGGCGTCCACCCGGTCGGACAGGGTTTCCCCGATACCGATCAGGATGCCGGTGGTGAACGGTATTGACGAGCGGCCGGCGTCATCCAGAACCCGCAGTCGAACGGCGGGGTCCTTGTCCGGCGAGCCGTAATGGGCGCCGTGCTTTTCGGTGAAGATTTCGGTGGAGGTGGTTTCCAGCATCATGCCCATCGACGGCGCCACCGGCTTGAGGCGGGCCATTTCCTCCCAGCTCATGACGCCAGGGTTGAGGTGTGGCAGCAGCCCGGTGGTTTCCAGGACCCGGATGGACATCGCCCGGACGTAGTCCAGCGTGGTGTCGTAACCGGCCTCGTCGAGCCACTTGGAGGCGGCGTTCCACCGTTCCTCCGGGCGATCCCCCAGGGTGAAGAGCGCCTCTTTGCAGCCGAGTTTGCGACCCTCTTCGGCGATTGCCAGGATCTCGTCGGGCGACAGGTAGGCAGATTCGACACGTCCGGGTGTGGTGGCAAAAGTGCAGTAGTGGCAGCGGTCTCGGCATAGTCGGGTCAGCGGGATGAAGACCTTTTTGGAGTAGGTGATCACGCCGGGGCGCCCGGCCGCGGCCAGCCCGGCATCGCGCACGCGGGCCGCCGACTCCGATAACTTCACCAGGTCCGCGCCGCGCGCCTGGAGCAGGATCGCGGCCTCGACCTGATCCAGCGCCACCCCGTCGGCGGCGCGACGAAGGGCGCGACGCATCGAGGACGGGGAGGCCGGCGGCGCGGTCCCGAGCAGTGCCGGATTTGAAAGCGCGGGAATACCGAGATCAGTCATGTGCGAGGCCATTTCGTCACGAGGGAGTTGGGAAAGCAGGTTTCGCCGAACTCCTCGGTCGACGGCCGGACCCCGGGGGCGGCCACCTACGAACTGGTAATGCTGATGCTCGAACACCTTCCGCCCGGGACAACCGATGGATTACCTCGCAGATACTCCACCTGCTCGGCCGTTCCGGGTACCTCGTTGAACTCCGACTCCCCCGCTGCTGGGAGCGCCGACCGGTATAGCTTAGCCCGGATGCACCGCGGTTCGACGGATT
>JBBSUU010000495.1:0-2805 GCA_038234115.1 Mycobacteriales bacterium | reverse complement strand
GACGGCGCGAATCCACCCTCGTCGCCCAGGCCGGTGGACAGGCCCTTTTTCTTCAGTACCGACTTGAGGCTGTGGTAAACCTCGGCGCCCCAGCGCAGAGCTTCCCGGAACGATTCGGCGCCGATCGGTGCGATCATGAATTCCTGGACGTCGACCGCGGTATCGGCATGGGCGCCGCCGTTGACGATGTTCATCATCGGAACCGGCAGGATGTGCGCGTTGGGACCGCCCAGGTAGCGGAACAGCTCCAATTCGGCGGACTCGGCGGCGGCCTTGGCCACCGCGAGGGAAACACCGAGGATGGCGTTGGCGCCGAGGCGACTCTTGTCCGGGGTGCCGTCGAGGTCGATCAGCTTCTGGTCGATGACCCGCTGCTCGACAGCGTCGATGCCGATCAGTTCCGGGCCGATCTCGTCGAGGACGGCCTTGACCGCATTCTCGACGCCCTTGCCCAGGTAGCGGGCCGGGTCGCCATCGCGCAATTCCACTGCCTCATGCTCGCCGGTGGAGGCACCGGAGGGTACCGCGGCACGAGCGAGCGAACCGTCCTCCAGGACAACTTCTACTTCAACGGTCGGATTGCCTCGAGAATCGAGGATCTCGCGTGCTCCGATAAGTTCGATGGCCGCCATCGGCACATCCCTTCTGAAGAGGATTAGTTCACAACAGGTCAAGCTTAGAGTTTCGATCCGATGGCTCCGGACATCGTTCGCCCGCGGCCGCGTCACACGGGCAAACTCCACCCGTCTTTCGGCAGCGAACAACCCACGAACAGCGTAACCACCAACCCCCTCACCCGGTCAGTTGACGCGCCGAGACCCGCTCTGAGGGTTGAATGTCCGGTTACCAGGGGAGGTCGATCATCAATTCGGCCTAATACTACAGTCGCGTTTATGGGTGGTGTCCGCGAGTTCGGTAGTGGCAGTGGCGGGCGCGTTGTTGGTGCTGTCGTCGCCAGGTTGATCGGGTGAGTGTGGCGTCCGGGTCGGGTGGGTCGGTCCAGATCAAGAGGATCAGCAGTCTCCGGATTTCGGGGACACTCAGAGCGATGAGGGTGTCGGTGCCTGATTGTGGGCCCCCTTTTTTGACCGGGTGACGGTCAGGAATGCATGCGCGAGCATGGACAGGGTGATGTGTCGATACCAGCCGGTGTACTGCCTGACCTGGTAGTGGTCCAGGCCGGTCTGGCCTTTGGAGGTTTGGAAGGTTTCTTCGATGGCCCAACGGGTTCCGGCCACAGCGACCAGTTCGGCCAGCCCGGTGCGGGCGGGGGCGTGGCACAGGTAGTAGGCCAGGTCGGTGGGGTCGGCGATGCTCCTTCGGGCCAGCAGCCAATAATGGGAGTCGGGAAAGTTGATGCCGTGGATGGGTGTTCGAGCCCAGTCATACAGGCGCTCACCTTTTGCTCCGTTGCCAGCAGAGCGGGTCCGCCAGGCCTGCCCCGGGAGGGCCGCGATCAACTGATCGGCCCGCAATTCTTTGCCTTCGCGGGGGCCGGCGGCGATGACATGCTGGTTGACCGGAACGGCCAGAACGTAGGCCAGGCCGAGTTCCTCGATCTTGCAGCGCAGTTTGAAATGCTGCCCATAGACCTCATCGGCGGTGACCCAGCGGGCCGGCACCCTGTTGCTGACCGCGCGTTGCAGCATCATCATGGCCTGCTCCGGTTTGGTGGCGAAGTCGACATCGCCGCCGATCCCGGCGGCGGCGCAGCGATCACGGTCATCGGTCCATCCCTTGGGTAGGTACAACTCTCGGTCCAGGAAGGTCCGTCCCGCCTTGGTGGCGTAGGTCAGGAACACCCCGATCTGACAGTTCTCGATCCGCCCCGCGGTACCGGAATACTGCCGCGACACACCGGCAGATCGGAGGCCCTTTTTCAAAAATCCGGTCTCGTCGATGATCAACACACCGCTGGGATCACCCAAGTTCGCCACCACGTAGGACTGCAGGTCATCTCGGACCAGATCCGGATCCCAATCGGTGGTCGACAGCAACCGTTGCATCCCATCGGGGGTGGCATCCCCGGCCCGCTCAGATAGGGTCCAGGAGTTCTTCCGTTCCTCACCCGAGAGCAGGCCCTGCACATACGCCAAAGCATGCTCACGAGGCTCTGACCTGGCAAAACGGCGCGCGATCAAGGCATGAAGATCCGCCAAACCATCCGCCCACTCCTGCACCTGCGCCACACACAGATCATCACCCATCAACCCAGCATCGGTCCAACCATCGACCCACCTGCGCAGACACGCCGACAAGACCAGAAATAAACGCGACTGTAGTACTAGGGCGTGTCTCCTAATAGGCGATTCCATTGAATGCACGCGGACATGACCACGCCGGCGCGGTAGGTTACGGCGAGTTTGTCGTAGCGGGTGGCCAGCCCGCGCCACTGTTTGGTCAAAGCGAAGGATCGCTCGACAACGTTGCGCCCACGGTATATGTCGGTATCCAACCCGGGCGCTCGACCGCCTTTGCTGCCTTTGCGTTTGCGGGCAGCGATCTGGTCGCTTTTGAGCGGAATCACGACCGTGATCCCACGTCGTTGCAGCATTGAGCGCAGGATCCCGGCCGAGTAGGCCTTGTCCGCGATCACAGCGTCCGGAACAGTTCTGGGTCGACCTCGGCCCAACCGTGGAACTCGGATATCGCCCAGGACCTGCTCCAGCATTGCGCCGTCGTTGCGTTGCCCACCGGTGATCACCATCGCCAACGGCCGGCCCTTGCCGTCGACGGCATGGTGGATCTTCGTCGTCAGCCCACCACGAGACCTTCCAATGCCGTGACCGGCGGGTTCAACCTCCG
>JBBSUU010000494.1:0-2818 GCA_038234115.1 Mycobacteriales bacterium | reverse complement strand
CGACGTCGCCGGGATCAAGGTGGGGCACCACACGGCGATCGGTGGCGGTTACCTTACCGGTACCACCGTCGTACTGGCCCCACCCGGCGGGATGACCGCTGGGGTGGATGTTCGCGGCGGCGGCCCTGGCACCCGGGAAACCGACCTGCTGGCGCCGACCGCGGCGGTGGAGAAGGTGCATGCCATCGTCCTCACGGGGGGGTCGGCCTACGGCCTTGCATCGGCCTCCGGGGTGGCAGATGCATTGGGGGAGAAAGGTATCGGGATTCCGGTCGGACCGGCTGCCGGCGACGTGGTGCCGATCGTTCCGGCCGCCGTCGTCTTCGATCTGGGCCGCGGCGGTGTTTTTGCCGCCAGGCCGACCGCCGAATTCGGCAGATTGGCATTGCAGGCTGCATTGGAATCCGACGCCGGTACAGCGATGGGAGCCATCGGCGCCGGCGCCGGCAGTTTGACCGGCCGGCTCAAGGGCGGTATCGGGCAGGCCAGTGCGGTGCTGCCCAACGGTTCGGTCATCGCGGCGTTGGTGGTCGCAAATGCCACCGGACTCCCGTTCGACCCCGAAACCGGAGAGTTATCGGGTATCAGACTGTTTCGTCCCGAGGACGGGGTGCGGCCGGGTGTTCCCACTGCGTCCGAACTGGCGGACCTGACGGCCGTTGCGGCCGAAATCGGGGACGGGCTGGCGGCCGTTTCGGCGGCCGTAGCTGCGGCCTCCGCACCGGGTCATGCCGAGTTCGCCGGCGAATCGATCAGCCACACGACGCTCGGGGTGGTCGCCACCAACGCCACCCTGACGAAGGCCCAGTGCGCAAAAATGGCGGGCATGGCCCACGATGGGTTGGCCAGGGCGGTGAACCCGGTGCACACGATGTTCGACGGTGACCTGTTTTTCGGCGTCGGCACCGGTGAACTGGCCCCGCCGGACCCGGCTGAGCTGTTTCACCTGCTGGCGGCGGCCGCCGACGTCGTCACCCGCGCGATGGCGAGGGCGATCCTGGCAGCTGAAACAGTCACCACCCCGGCCGGTACCTATCGGAGCTACCTGGACCTGGCCCCCAGCACCATGCCCCGGCACTAGCGGAATTTCAGAACAGCTCGTAGGTGGCCTTGGCCAGTCGAAATCCGTAGCCGGACGCCAAGTTCTGGCACGTCATACCGGATTCCGTTGACGTGCAACTGATATCACCACCGACGGCCCGCTGACCGTAGGCAAGCACTGGATAGCTGGGATCGGCGACGGTGTCGCCGAAACATCCACCGATCGAGGCCGGGGCCATGGCTTCGATCGAGACCGAACCGGCATGAAATCCAACATCCGGACCGCATTCCTGGGTCGGCGCCGCATAGGTGAAGTCAGAAATATCGCAACGGACCCAGGTCGATTCGGGATCGGCCAGGATCAGGCAGAAGATGTTCCCCGAGGGACTTTGAAAGCTACTGAATCCGGCCGTACCCGGCTCGATGGCCGGGGGCACATTTAAATTCTGGGTCGGTGCCGCGTCGGCGGAGCCCGCAGCGGGGGCAGCAGCGGGAGACGCGGCCGTTTCGGTGACGGTGACCACCGCGATCGAGGGTGCCGGCTCGGTCTGCGATTGAGTCGGGGTCGGGGTCGGGGTCGGTGTCGCCGAGGCGGCGGGCATGGCCGGGGTTGACGGGCCCGCCGGCGTGGCCGAGTTGTTGGGTTCTCGCACCGCAGTGCCACCGGGTTCGATGGCCTGCGCCGGAATCGAGACCGTCGTCGTCCCGGCAGCAGCGGAGGTGAGCACGCCCGACGCCGTTGCAGATCCCGCCTGCGCGCCGGCGCAACCGGCGGTCAACAACGCCAGACCAGCAGTGGCCACCCAGAACCGCACGGCAATGGACCGTCTTTCGCTCACGTGGTTCAACCTATGTCAGCCCGACCGGAACAACCGGCGTTTTGCCCGAGTCCGGACATGCCAATCGAGTCGATGCAGCAGCGGGGGTGTTGCGCCGTGGACAATGTGGGAGTGAGTAAACGTCTGGGATTCGCCTTGCTGATGACGTTGGCGGCCGTGGTCCTGGGCATCGCGGTACAGGCGGTGTCGGGGGTGTGGTTCCCGCCGCCGATTTCTATCAGTCAGTACGGACTCGGTCCGCAGGGGTGGATTTTCAGTCTTTGGGTGTTGACCTTGGCGGCGGCCCCGATCATCTCGCAATCGCTGGTTCCCCAGCGATCTCGTTGGGGTGCAGGGTTTCTACTCCTGGGCGCCCTAGGCACCGCAGTGATGGCAGTCGTTCGAACCGATGCCGGCGGCGAGCAGGGGAGTGTCAATGCCAAGATCCACATGATCGGATCAATTCTGGCTCTGTTCTTCATTCCGCTGGGCGTGGCGGTGGTGCTCTGGATCTGCGGCCGGGTCTGGCGGTGGATCGGGCTGGTATTGCTCCTGGCCATTGCGGCGTCGCTGGTGCTCCTGCTGATGGCCGCTGCCGGCCTGGACACCACCGGTCGGGGTCCGCAGCTTTCCTGGGTGTGGTGGCAGAGCGTGGCAGCAGTCTTGGATCATTTGATCGTGGCCACCCTGAGCCTGGCGGCCTGGCAGGTCTCCCGCCGGCGCAGCCCGCTGCAGCCCGCAGCCGGCTCCTTGAATGTTCATTGAGCTGCTCCCCGGGCCGCACCGGCGGGGCGATACCGGACCGACCAAGGTTGCCCTCGTTTTATTCGGGTCCGGTCTGGGCATGTGTCCATCGCTGCCGCAAGGCGTCAACTCCGCTCTCGCCAGGGTGCGGACCCGACCCGACAGATTGCGGCCCGTCAGATCTTGTCGGGTCCGGGCCCGAAACGTCGGTCCCT
>JBBSUU010000493.1:0-2819 GCA_038234115.1 Mycobacteriales bacterium | reverse complement strand
TCGCGATCTACCTCGCGAGGCAGTAAAGATCCGCCACCGCGATCCGCCCTGCGTCCAGCAGGTTATCGATGCGACAACTTCACGTCCGATCGGGAACAATGGCAAGCAGACCAAAGAGCCCGTGAGCAGTAAACCCCAAAGGAGCAATGCGCTCGTGATTCGCAGCCACACCGCCGGAACCCTTCGCCCCGAACACGACGGCGGAACAGTAACGCTGACCGGATGGGTGGCCAGGCGGCGAGATCATGGCGGTGTCATCTTCGTAGATCTGCGTGATGCCTCCGGGAGTGCGCAGATCGTCTTCCGCGAGGGGGTCATGGCCGAACAGGCACACAAACTCCGCAATGAATACTGCATCAAAGTCGTTGGCACCGTGTCCATCCGGCCCGCGGGCAACGAGAACCCGGACCTGCCCACAGGCGCGATCGAGGTCCTCGTCGATGAGATCGAGGTACTGAACGAGGCCGGTCCGTTGCCGTTCCAGATCGACGACAATGTCGAGGTCGGGGAAGAAATCCGGCTCAAGTATCGGTACCTGGATCTTCGTCGCACCGGTCCGGGCAACGCACTGCGGCTGCGGTCCAAAGTCAACCGGACGGCCCGAGAGGTGTTGCACAGTCAGGATTTTATCGAAATCGAGACGCCGACACTGACCCGTTCGACCCCCGAGGGTGCCAGGGATTTTGTGGTCCCCGCCCGATTACGCCCGGGATCCTGGTATGCGTTGCCGCAGTCGCCACAGCTGTTCAAGCAATTACTGATGGTGGCCGGGATGGAACGCTATTACCAGATCGCGCGTTGCTACCGGGATGAGGATTTCCGGGCCGACCGGCAGCCGGAGTTCACTCAACTCGACATCGAGATGTCCTTCGTGACAGAGGATGACGTCATCGCTCTCGGCGAGAGCATTGTCACCGCGCTATGGAGGCTGATCGGTCACGAACTGACCGGTCCGTTCAAGCGGATCACCTATCGCGAGGCAATGGATCGGTACGGCAGCGACAAGCCAGATCTTCGCTTCGATCTCGAGATCCAAGATCTGACAAGCTATTTCGCCAACACTGAGTTCCGGGTCTTCCAGAACCCCTTTGTGGGGGCGGTAGTTCAGACCGGTGGCGCGGCCACCCCTCGTCGCGGATTCGATGCCTGGCAGGAGTGGGCAAAGCAACGCGGCGCCCGCGGTTTGGCCTACGTCACCATCGCCGAGGACGGGACCCTCGGTGGACCGGTGGCCAAAAACATCTCCGAGACCGAGCGGGACGGACTGGCCGCGGCGACCGGTGCAAAGCCGGGTGACGCGATCTTCTTTGCCGCCGGAGCCCGACGGCAGTCACAAGAATTGCTCGGGTCGGCGCGGCTGGAAATTGGTAAGCGCGGCGGACTGATCGATGAGAATGCCTGGTCGTTCCTGTGGGTGGTTGATGCTCCGCTGTTCGAACCCGCCGGCGAAACCGATGATGTTGCCGTCGGCAGCGGCGCCTGGACTGCGGTGCATCACGCCTTCACGTCGCCGAAGCCGGAAAGTCTCGACAGCTTCGACGCAGATCCCGGTGCGGCACTGGCCTACGCCTACGACATGGTCTGCAACGGCAACGAGATCGGCGGCGGTTCCATTCGTATTCACCGCCGTGATGTCCAGGAACGAGTATTTGCGGTTATGGGACTTTCGGCGGCGGAGTCGCAGGAGAAGTTCGGCTTCCTGCTGGACGCATTCGCTTTCGGCGCCCCGCCGCACGGCGGGATCGCTTTCGGCTGGGATCGCATCGTGATGTTGCTCTCGAGGTCGGAGTCGATCCGCGATGTGATTGCCTTCCCGAAGTCCGGCGGTGGGTACGACCCGTTGACGGCAGCTCCGGCCCCGATCACCGCTGCCCAGCGCAAGGAGGCCGGCGTCGATTTTGTGTTGCCGGCACCGAAGGCAGAGTCGACGGCCGAGACAAACTCTGAGGTCAACCGATGATAAGGACCCCAGCGGAGAACCCAAAGGACACCCCCCATGCCTGAGCCCGCCGGTCGGTGATCCGGACTACCAGGTCTTGCCGCCTTCCTCTTTGGGTCAATTGAGCAACAGAGGTTGCACACCCCGCGCAACCTGGGGAAGCATGACCGGGTGACCGAAATCCCTGCAGGATCACCGTCCACCGCTGCCGGCTCGACCACAAATACCTACGTCGGCGATCCGCAGGTGCAGGCGCAATGGGACAACCGGTACGCCGATCAGCATCGGCTGTGGAGCGGCCAACCCAATGGTGCGTTGGTTGCCGGGGTCGTCGGACTCACCCCCGGGCGGGTTTTGGACGTGGGTTGCGGCGAGGGCGCCGATGCGGTGTGGCTCGCGAAGGGCGGCTGGGATGTCACGGCGCTGGAAGTTTCGGGGGTGGCACTGAAGCGAGCAGCTGCGCACGCCGGCGACGCCGGGGTCGTCATTACCTGGGTGCACGCCGAACTGGCGATGGCGCAACTACCCGCCGGATCATTCGACCTCGTTTCGGCCCAGTACCCGGCGCTGCTGCGCACGCCCGATGCTGCCGATGAACGTGCCCTGCTCGCTGCCGTGGCGCCCGGCGGTGTACTGCTGCTCGTTCATCACGCAGGAATGGAGCACCGTGAGGGGCACGGGAACGACTTCGATCCGGCCGATTACGTCTGGCCTTCCACGGTTGCCGCGCTCCTGGACGAGGATTGGCTGATCGAGGTTGATGAGCAGCGGCCGCGGGTTATCCCCGACGGTGGTGCCGGCGCGCATCGCGCTGATGATGTGGTGCTGCGCGCCCGTCGGCTTCGGTGAACTCGGCCCGCCACACCCGCGTTGCCAAAAG
>JBBSUU010000492.1:0-2819 GCA_038234115.1 Mycobacteriales bacterium | reverse complement strand
CGAGGCGCGCAAGATGATGGTCGCAATGGCCGGCAAATTCGGTATGGGTTCTCTGGCGCGCGGTGGAAACCGGAGCGTCAACCGGCGAAAAGGTAAGAAGGGCAAGGTTTCCGGTCGCGGCCCGACGCAACCGAAGATCAAGGGCGGCCTGCCCGGCATGATGAGCCAACTGCCGCCCGGTCTGGGGGGCGGGGGCGCACCGGCCGCCGGACCGGGTTCGGCGCCAGGTCTGGGCGGGTTGCCGCCGGGATTCGACTTCGATCCCTCGAAGCTCAAAATGCCCAAGAAGTAGCCATGTCCCTGCATGTTTGCGGCATTGACCCGGCCACCGATGAACACGTCGACCACTGGATTGCGCAGGGTGTCTTCGTCGACGGTCCGGTGGCCGATGCCGTCGAGCTGACCGGGTTTGTGCTGCCCGGATTTGTCGATGCGCACTGCCACATCGGGTACTCCGGAACCGGTCATGTGACCGATTTGGCCCTGGCCGAGCAGCAGGCGCGCAAAAACCTCGCGGCCGGTGTCACGGTGATCCGCGATTGCGGCTCGCCGCTGGATACCCGGCCATTGGTGGGACGCCCGGATCTGCCGACCCTGATCCGGGCCGGTCGCCATATCGCCAGACCCAAGCGCTACATCCTCGGACTGGGGGTGGACCTGGAACATCCGGAAGATCTGGTCGATGAGGTAAAGCGTCAGGTCGAATACGGATCCGGCTGGATCAAGATCGTCGGTGATTGGATCGACAGGTCGGTGGGGGATCTGGCGCCGCTGTGGCCACCGGAGGTACTGACCGAGGCGATTTCCGCTGCCCATCAGGGCGGTGCTCGCGTCACCGCTCACGTGTTCGGTGAAGATGCGCTACCCGCACTGCTGGCGGCCGGTATCGATTGTCTGGAACACGCCACCGGGATGACACCGGACATCATCGATGAAGTGGCCCAGCGCGGTGTGCACATCATTCCGACGCTGATCAACATCGAAAATTTCCCACAGTTCGCCGACGCTGCCGGCAGCAGATATCCGGCCTACGCCAAACACATGCGAGATCTTCACGCGCGCGGTGATGACACCATCGCGGCGGCCATCCAAGCCGGTATCGGGGTCCACGCCGGCACCGACGCCGGTGGCTTCATCGAACACGGACGTATCGTCGACGAGATCGCGTCACTGGTGAGAGTGGGGATGACCCCGGCGCAGGCGTTGGACGCGGCCAGTTGGCAGGCCCGGCGTTGGTTGGGCGTGCCGGACCCCGAGATCGGTGGAGCGGCCGATCTTGTGGTGTACGGATCGGATCCGCGGATCCAGCTGGACACGCTCCGAGCACCGCGGGCGGTGATCAAGAGCGGCGTCATCCGGTAGAGTGTTGTACGCATCGACTCTCGACGGACCCTCTCCCCGGCGAAAGTCGTCCTTTGTTGTGTTCTTGACCGGGCAAACCCCACACGGTCAGGACGCATCGCCAAATAACCAGAATTGAAGGAGTACGTCCCACCGTGGCCGTCAAGATCAAGCTTGCTCGCATCGGAAAGATCCGCGAGCCGTTCTACCGCATTGTTGTTGCTGATGCCCGTACCCGCCGTAGCGGCCGCGCCATCGAAACCATCGGCAAGTACCACCCGAAGCTCGAGCCGTCGTTGATCGAAATCGATGCCGATCGTGCCGCTTACTGGCTCGGAGTCGGCGCGCAGCCGACCGAGACTGTCGAAGCGCTGCTGAAGGTCACCGGCGATTGGCAGAAGTTCAAGGGTCTGCCGGGCACCGAGGGCACCCTGAAGCCGCAGCCGATTCCGGTTGACAAGCGCGCCCGCTACGAAGCTGCCATCGCTGCCATCGGCAACGAGGACGTCGTGGAAGCCACCACCAAGAAGAAAAAGACGGCCCCCAAAGCTGACGCAGCCGAGTCTGCTGACGTAGCCGAGTCCGCTGATGGCGCCGTTGCTGCGTCCGCTGACAAGAGCGCTGAGTAGTCATGCTGGAAGACGCCCTGGAGCATTTGGTGCGCGGCATCGTCGATCATGAAGATGACGTCGATGTCACGCTTTCCACCGGTCGGCAGGGGCGCACCCTGCAGGTTCGGGTGCACCCGGACGATCTGGGCAAGGTTATCGGACGCGGCGGTCGCACGGCGACCGCGCTGCGCACGGTGATGACTGCCGTTGGCGGACGCGGTATTCGGGTCGACGTCGTCGATACCGACCGCTGAAACAAGCATTATGGAACTGGTAGTCGGTCGTCTCGGCCGTCCCCACGGGTTGGCCGGCGGCGTTACCGTCGAGATACGCACCGACGACCCCGAGTCCAGGTTTGCCGCCGGGTCAGTGTTCCGCACTGACCCGGCCGCGACCGGACCTCTCACCCTGACGTCGGCTCGCCGCATCGGCGGCAATACGGTGCTGACGTTCACGGATTTCGTTGACCGCAACGCGGCCGAGACCCTGCGCGGCACGCTGTTGATCGTGGATACCGAGGCACTCCCGGTGCTGGACGATGAGGAAGAGTTCTACGATCACCAGCTGATCGGCCTCGGTGTCAAGTTGGTTGATGCAGCTGATTCCGAGCTCGGAAAAATCGTGGACATGATGCATTTGCCGTCCAACGATGTCCTGGTCGTGCAGACCGGCACCGGTGTGGAACTCCTGGTGCCGTTCGTGAAAGCGATCGTGCCGACCGTGGATCTCGCCGGTGGCTTTGTGGTGGTGGACCCGCCAGAGGGTTTGCTCGACGACCTCAACGGTTGAACCTCGGAGCCGGGTTGTGAAATGAAAATCGACGTTGTGACGATCTTCCCAGAATACCTCGCGCCGCTGCGAGAGTCG
>JBBSUU010000491.1:0-2821 GCA_038234115.1 Mycobacteriales bacterium | reverse complement strand
GAACCACGCTCTGCACCACAAACCTTTCCCGCAGAGAAATCTCTGCACATTCCTGACGACCTCGGCGGAGGCACGTTCATTGATCTCATTCGTTATTCGGTCGCCACCCGGGCAGCGGTCCGGTTATCGTTCGGCCAGTATTTCCCCGACGTAACGAGCAACGGCCCGCACTGCCGACATTGTTCCCGGATAGTCCATCCTGGTCGGACCGACGACGGCCAAACCGCCCATGACGGTGTCGCCTGCTCCATACCCAGTACTGACCAAAGCGGACGCAGACAGGTTCACATCGTCATTCTCCTGACCGATCCGCACTGTCACCGCATCGGCCGTGGTGGCCAGGGCCAGCAGTTTGAGCAGGGTCACCTGCTCGTCCAGCGCTTCCAGGACTCCGCGCAAAGTCGCGGGCTGATCAACCCAGGCCCCGGACAGGTGGGATGTTCCGGACAAAACCAACCGCTCCCCCGGGTGTTCGACCAGGGCACCGAGGAGCACGCCGACCACGTTGCTGAACAAATCGGCGGCACTCGGATTCACCGATGACGGCAATCTGGAGACGGCGTCGGCAGCCTCGGAGAGTTTACGGCCGATCACCGACTCGGCAAGTTTGCCCCGTAGATGAATCAGCGAATCCTCGGCCACATCATGATCCAGATCGACCATCCGTTGTTCCACCCGGCCGGTGTCGGTGATCACCACCAGCAGCAACCGCCGTGGGGACAACAGGACGACCTCTACATGTCGAACCAGCGCCCGGGACAACGTTGGATACTGCACCACCGCTACCTGTCGGGTGATCTGGGCCAGCAACCGAACACTGCGTTGCAGGACGTCGTCCAGGTCCACAGCTTCGGACAAAAACTGTTGGATCGCCTGGCGTTCCCCACTGGAAAGCGGCTTGACCTGCGAAAGTCGGTCGACGAAGAGTCGGTAACCCTTGTCTGTCGGGATCCGGCCGGCTGAGGTGTGCGGCTGCGCGATATAACCGTCCTCTTCCAGGACAGCCATGTCGTTACGAATGGTGGCGGGCGAAACGCCGAGTTGGTGACGGTCCACCAACGACTTGGATCCAACCGGCTCGTGGGTGGCGACATAGTCGGCCACGATGGCTCGCAATACCTGAAAGCGGCGGTCTTCGGCGCTCATCGTCACCTCCTCATTCGCGTCTCGAGACGCGGGTCAACCGCCGTCATGGACCGGAAATCTTCCTGCGTTCCGCACAGCTGGCACTCGCCACCCGTGTCTGCCAAGTGTAGTCGTCGGGCAACGGGTACTTTCCGCGTGACCGAGCACCTCCAAGGTGGGTTTGCCGGGGACACCCGGTGTGACTTCTGTCCAATCCAACTCTGGATGGGGCCGACATCAGCCCCCAGGAGGATCAATGTTCTCGCTCGCGCCGGGTGCGGCGGATACGCTTGCCATTCATCGACAAGCGCAGAAAGACCAATGGCACATGATCATCACCCAGCGACTTGTATCGGACAGGATCGCGCGCCGATGATCTTCAAGGACGTCTGCGATGGTCGCCCCTATCCCGAGCACGGCTTCTCCACCCGTGATTGGGCCCGCATCCCGCCTCGGCAGGTCCGGTTGGACGAATTGATCGCCACCAAGCGAGAACTGCGGTTGGACACCTTGCTGGACGACGATTCGACCTTCTTCGGTGATCTGTTTCCGCACGCGGTGCTGTGGAACTCGAATCTTTACCTCGAGGACGGCCTGCATCGGGCCCTGCGATCGGCTTTGCAGCAGCGCACGGTCATTCATGTCCGGGTGCTGGACCTGGAATTCCTGAAGTCCGGCGGCTGATGAGCCAGCAGCCCTGAATCAACGGTTCGCCGGCCGATAGCTCTCAAGCCAATAGCCGAACGGCCAACCCATCGGCCAGCAACCGTCCTTGCAGGGTCAGGATCGCACGGCCGGCTTCCAACGCTGTCGGCTCCAAAAGACCTTCCCGGACGGCATGGCCGGCTTCTCTGCGACCGTTGTCATCGAGCAGTTGCAGGTCCAGCCCGCGGGCCAGCCGCAGCTGGAGCAGAATGTCCTCGATCCGGCGAGTGTCGTCATCCAGGACCTCCCGGGCATGGCCCGGGGAGATGCCCTGGGCCAATGCCGCTGCGTACCGGGCCGGGTGTTTGACATTCCACCAGCGGACGCCGCCCACGTGGGAATGCGCGCCGGGCCCGATTCCCCACCAGTCCCCGCCGGACCAGTAGCCAAGGTTGTGCCGGCACTGCGCCTGTTCGGTGGTGGCCCAGTTCGAGACCTCGTACCAACTCATCCCGGCTCCGGTCAAAATCGCTTCGGCCAGCAAATAGCGGTCGGCAAGCACATCCTCGTCCGGCATCGGTAGGGCGCCGGTGGCCACCTGTCTGGCCATTCTGGTGCCCGGCTCGACGATCAAAGAGTAAGCACTGACATGGTCGACGCCGGCTTCGAGAACGGTGCGCAATGATTGCTCGAACTCGGCATCGGTCTCACCGGGGGTGCCATAGATCAGGTCGAGGTTGAGATGTTCGAACCCGGCAACGCGGGCCTGCCTCGCGACTTCCAGGGCCTTTCCCGGCGAGTGCCTGCGCTCCAGGACTTTCAGAACTTTCGGCGAGCTGGACTGCATGCCGAGGCTGAGTCGGGTGTAGCCGGCGGCTTTGAGTCCGTCCAACAGCGCCGGATCGGTGGACTCGGGGTTGGCTTCAGTGCTGACTTCGGCATTTGCCGAGAGCCCGAAGCGGTCCCGGATCCGGTCGAGCACGGCGCTCAACGGTCCGGCGCCGATCAGGGAGGGAGTGCCGCCACCCACAAACACGGTTTCCACCGGCCT
>JBBSUU010000490.1:0-2835 GCA_038234115.1 Mycobacteriales bacterium | reverse complement strand
ATGACGAATCCCGACCCGACGCCGCGTGGTACTTCCTCTCGCTGCGCATTGGGATTGGGCCCACGCGGCGACTGCCCGCGAGGCTGCCCGGGCACCTGCCCGGGCGGAAAGAACCGACGGAAGAACTCGTAGAAGGGATCGTTGGGATCGAGGTCGGGGATTTGCGGCAACGCCGACCTCGCCCGCGCCCGCTCGGTCGTGCGAATGTTCACCACCGCCGAGCCGGTCCGCTCCACCAGATCGGCGAAATCGGGAAGCTCTCGGGCCGACTGCGCTTGTGCAGCGGCGGTTGCGGTGAACACACCCGGCAGCAAGGACGCCGAGGTAGCGACCAGGGCGGTAAAAAGATAGGAAGACAGTCGCTTCATGCTGATCTCGGATTGATCAAACTACGTTGAAAGGGAAGTGGTCGTCGTCAGATCGGATCGGCACCGAGCCCACCCGAGCGGCGATACCAGACGAGCCAGCGGCGCAGACCGTGCCAGTCGGTTTCGCTGACATCACGCCTCGACAGAAGCCAGCCACAGTCCGCAGATTGTCCGGCATCCCTACCGGACTGCGTGCAAACAACCTTGCTGACGGCTGTGACCCGCAGGAAGATCCAATTCCCCAGCGCCCAGGCCAGCACGACATCGGCAACTATCAACTCGGCCGTCAGTGGGTCCAACAGCCTGGTCGTGCCGTCGGATGCAATCGACAGCGACCAGCGCCGGCGATCCCGAGAGTGACGGTCCTGGTGGTCCTGGTGGTCCTGGCGATTGGACCCCAGCGTCCCACGGAACCTCCGGTGCCAGAGCAGCTTCAGGCACCAGCCGGCGCAAACCAGCGCGGCACCCAGTGCAGTCAGATCTGATTGCAAGGAAGCCCCACTCTGCCATTGCTCAAATGCCGCTGAAAGTAGAACGCCCGTCATCAGCCCACCAACCACCAGCGTCGCCCGATCGGCGCCGCTCGCGTTACGAGAGGCGATCGTCACGGCCAGGAGAGTGGCGGAGTTCGACAAGAGGTGCGTTCGCCGCTCGGGCGGTCAATCGAACTTGCGGATCACCAGCGTCCCATTGGTGCCACCGAAACCGAACGAGTTGGAGATGGCGACGTCAATTGGCATTTGCCGCGCCTCGTTGGCACAGTAGTCCAGGTCGCATTCGGGATCCTGGTTGAAAATGTTTATGGTGGGGGGGGACACCTGCTGATGAACCGCCAGCGTCGTGAACACCGATTCGACTCCGCCTGCGGCGCCCAGCAGATGACCGGTCATCGACTTGGTCGAGTTGATTACCAGTTGTCGCGCGGAATCACCGAACGTCAACTTGATGGCGCCGGTCTCATTGACGTCACCGAGCATCGTAGAGGTACCGTGCGCATTCACGTACTGAACCTGATCCACATTCACGCCGGCGTCACGCAACGCGTTACGCATGCCCCGGTAGGGGCCGGTCATATCAGGTGACGTAATGTGATACGCGTCCGCACTCATGCCGAAACCGATCAGTTCACCGTAGATTCTGGCGCCGCGCTTCTTCGCGTGCTCGAGCTCTTCCAGGATCAACACGCCGGCACCTTCACCGAGCACGAATCCGTCGCGGTCCCGGTCCCAGGGCCGGCTCGCCGTCTCCGGATCATCATTGCGCGTAGACAGCGCCCGCGCCGCGGCAAAGCCTCCCACACCGAGCGGAGACACGGTTGCTTCCGTGCCACCCGCCATCATCACATCCGCGTCGCCATAGACGATCATGCGCCCCGCGTCGCCCACGCAGTGCAACCCGGTGGTGCAGGCACTGACAATAGCGAAATTGGGACCCTTGAGACCAAGCATGATCGACAGCTGGCCGGATACCATGTTGATGATCGATCCGGGCACAAAAAACGGCGATACACGCCGGATCCCGCGATTGACGAACTCCGTGTGCGTTTCTTCGATCAGCGGCAAACCGCCGATACCGGATCCGACGAAGACACCAATGCGTTCGGCATTCTCTTCAGTGACCTCAAGACCGCAATCACGGAAGGCCTGAACCCCAGCGGCAACACCATAATGGATAAAGGTGTCGAAGTGCCTGGCCTCCTTGGCCGGCATCCAGTCGGTTGCATCGAAGCCTTTGACCTCGCCCGCAATCTGTGCGGAGAAAGTCGAAGCATCGAAACGCGTGATCCGGCCGATTCCGGACCGGCCGGCCAACAGATTGGCCCAGCCTGTCTCGACGTCGTTACCGATCGGTGAGATCAGGCCGAGCCCGGTGATGACGACACGACGTTTGCTCATTCAAGCTTTCTGATTGGCCTTGACGAAATCGATGGCCTGCTGGACCGTCGTGATCTTCTCGGCCTGCTCATCCGGAATTTCAGTTCCGAACTCGTCTTCCAGGGCCATCACCAGCTCCACGGTGTCGAGCGAGTCCGCGCCCAGGTCATCGACAAAAGATGAAGCCGTCTTGACTTCGGCCTCATTGACGCCCAACTGCTCGGCAACAATCTTCTTGACCCGCTGTTCAATATCCGACATTTAAAATTCTCCTGGTGACTGTCTGTGCCGGCGGCATGTTACCGGCATTCAATGCTGCCGGCATCGCATGCGCCGGCAATTTGTTTTCCTGGGCAGTAATTTCAGCTTGATGTCCCGCGCAATCGTCCCTTGCACCGCCGGGCACCGTCGCCCGCAAAATTGTATCAGCGCCTTGGGTCGACTTGGCGCCACGCCTGCGATTGGCGTTCAGGCTCGACCCGGCACCTTCGTCCCATGATCCGCCGGGCGCTTAGGCCATGTGCATGCCCCCGTTGACCGGCAAGGTTACCCCGGTGATGTACCCGGCGCCCGGCGACGCCAGGAACGCGACT
>JBBSUU010000489.1:0-2850 GCA_038234115.1 Mycobacteriales bacterium | reverse complement strand
GCCCCCACGGCCACGGCATCGGCCTCGCCCTCGCGCGCTCGCTGGTCGAAGCCGAGGGCGGCCGGCTGACGCTGGTCTCCGACGAGCCGACGACGACGTTCTCGGTGCTGCTGCCGGCCGGCGCCCCGAGCTGACGGCGCTCCTCGATCGGGAACGGCGCGGCGGCGTCAGTCCATTCGACCGGCCCTCGACTCGTTCGCCTATTGCGGCGGCTGTGCGGCGGCCCGTGGGTCGACCCGCAGCAACAGACCACCGATCGCGGCCGCGGATTCGACGATGCCGATCGTCAGGGCCGACAGATGTAGGTCACGCACCAGGTAGAGCAAGAACAACGCCCCTGCCGCGGAGTGCGCCAGGTTCCCGATCCCGGTGCAGAGCACCAACCTGATCAGCAACGGGTGCTTGAGAACGAAGGTGAGCCCTTCGGCGATCTCCACTCGCAGTGGCCTTCTTGTCTCCATCGCCGGGGTCTCCTCCCGGTGCCGGATTCGCCAGAGAAAGAGGGCGGAGAACAGGAAACTGAACGCGTTGATGGCAATTACCGGTCCGGCGCCGACATATTTGAGCAACAAACCGCCCAGGGCCGGGCCGCCGGATTGAGCCACTGATTGGCTGCCCTGCAGTTTGGCGTTGCCCTCCACCACTCGATCCCGGCCCACCAGACCGGGCACGAAAGATTGGTAGGAAACATCGAAGAACACGGTGGCCACCCCAACACCGACGGCAGCTGCCATCAGGTGTGCCAACGAGAGGGCGTCCATCCAGATGGCGGCTACCACGGTGAACAGGGCACCGGCCCGAAAGATATCAGCCGCTATCATCACCCGTCGTTTCCGCCAGCGGTCCACCCAGGCTCCGGCCGGCAGTCCCACTAGCAAGAACCCCAGTCCCAGCAGGGCTTCCAGCAGGCCCATTTGAAATTCGGTCGCTGCAAGCAGCGTGACGGCGATGTATGGGATAGCCAGTCCGGAGACGGCGCCCCCCACCTGGCTGATGGTGTCACCCACCCAAAGTTGTCGAAAGTCGAAGTGAAAAGCCAAACTTCGCTGCTTCGGCGCAGCCTTCGGGGGGTCCGGGAGTGGAAGCGGATCCGGCCTCGTGGGGGGGCCGGCAACAGCCTCGGCGTCAGGGTTCGGGCTTGGCACCCGCAGAGTGTTTCACAAGCGATTGGGAAACCTCAATCACTTTTGCATTAGAGTTCGGGGGTGACAAAGCCACCGTTGGAGTCGGTTCGGGCGGCCGGTGATCATCGCCGGCTTGCCAACGATGCAGAGCGGAAGGCACTGGCCAGCGTGCTGCGCCTGAAAATCTTGCGGATGTGTCTGTACGAGGCGCTCACCAACCGGGAAATAGCGAACAACCTGGGCAACAATCCGGCCAGCACTTTGCATCACGTGCGCACTTTGGTGACCAACGGCTTCCTGGTCGCCGAGCCGGCTCGGCGTGGTACCCGTGGTGCGCGGGAAGTGCCCTACCGAGCAACCAAGAAGTCGTGGCGCCTTCGCTACCCGGACGGCGACGGACGGTCGATGCTGATGCTGCAAGCATTCCTTGACGAGATTGAGGGCATGCCCGGGGATGATCTGCTGGCCAGTCGACTTGGACTGGCCCTGAATCCGGATCATCTGCAGGAATTCAATGACCGGTTGCGCGCTCTACTGGATGAATTTGCCGGTCGCGACATGGATCCGGATGGCGAGCGATTCTCGGTGTTTCTGGCCATCCACCCGGAGCGCTGGTCCGCCGGCGGTGAACGGGAGGAGGTCGATCGGTAGCGCGGTGAACATGCCCGAAATTCAGCCCAGTGAGCAAAATATCCGCCGGAAAAGAAAATAGCTGGCCACACGTGGCACCCTTGAATACATATGACAACCAATGAACTCGACACAGACCACATCCTCGGCTTCGAGGAGGGCACCCAGGGCGACCGCGAACTCTCCGATCGGGCGGCATTGCGGCGCATCCAAAGTCTGTCCACCGAACTTCAGGACATCACCGAAGTCGAATACCGCAAGCTCCAGTTGGAGCGCGTCGTTCTGGTAGGTGTCTGGCCCAGCAGTAGCGCCGTCGAGGCAGCGGCCTCGATGGAGGAGCTCGCCAGGCTCGCCGAAACGGCCGGCTCCATTGTGCTGGACTCGATGATTCAACGCCGTGATCGGCCGGATGCCGCGACCTATATCGGCTCCGGCAAAGTCAAGGAACTGCAGGTGATCGTGGATGCCAACGGCGCCGATACTGTCATCTGCGACGGCGAATTGTCGCCCAGCCAGTTGCGCAAACTCGAAGAGCAACTCAATATCAAGGTGGTCGACCGAACTGCACTCATTCTGGACATCTTTGCTCAACATGCGCGCAGCAAGGAGGGCAAGGCGCAGGTCGAACTCGCCCAACTGAACTACATGGTTCCGCGACTTCGCGGTTGGGGTGACGCGCTTTCTCGGCAGGCCGGTGGACGGGTCGCCGCCGGTGCCGGTATCGGCTCGCGCGGCCCCGGCGAAACCAAGCTCGAAATCGACAAGCGTCGCATTCACAAACGGATTGCGATCCTCAAGGCCGAATTATCGGCGATGCGCGTTATCCGAGATACCAAACGGTCGCAGCGCAAAGCCAATTCCGTTCCGGCGGTCGCCATCACCGGGTACACCAATGCCGGAAAATCAAGTCTGTTGAACAAGATCACCGATGCCGGCGTGCTGGTCGAGGATGCGTTATTTGCCACCCTGGACCCCACAACCCGCAAACACCGCGCCCCGGATGGGCGGCTGTACACACTGACCGACACGGTCGGATTTGTGCGTCATCTTCCCCATCAGCTCGTCGAATCCTTCCGTTCCACACTTGAGGAGATCG
>JBBSUU010000488.1:0-2864 GCA_038234115.1 Mycobacteriales bacterium | reverse complement strand
GCACCCAGGTGCATGCCCGCAATAGTGGGCTGGCGCACTGCGTTGCTGCGGACGCGGATGCGGCGTTGGCGGCGACAAAGCGATACCTGTCGTACTTCCCGTCAAATGCTTGGCAAAGCCCGCCGGTGTGCGAGGACAATCCGGGCGAGCGATTGGTCGAAGAGATCCTTGATCTGATCCCACCCAACAATCGACTCCCCTATGACATGCGACCGGTGATAGCCGCGATGGTGGATCCCGGCAGCATGTTTGAGCTACAACCTGAATACGGCCGTTCGATAGTCACAGCGCTGTGCCGGCTGGGGGGAGCGCCGGTAGCGGTCGTGGGCAACAATCCGCTCGTGATGGCCGGCGCAATCACTGTGGCCGCGGCGGAAAAGGCCGCCCGCTTCATCGAAATCACCAGCGCATTTCATCTTCCACTGGTGTTACTCGCCGATAACCCAGGCGTGTTGGCCGGTAGCGCATCCGAACGAGCCGGGATTCTTCGTAGCTCAGCCCGAATGTTTGCTGCACAGCACCGCTGTGGCGTACCGAAGTTCCATATCAGTGTGCGCAAAGCCTTTGGTTTTGGCAGCTCTGTGATGGGCCAGAACGCCTTTGATGACCAGACCATTTCACTGGCCTTTCCCGGTGTCACCCTCGGCGGCATTCCGGCTGATATCGGCGGTCGCACTGCCAAGGACTCCGCAGAGACACAGCAGGCTCTTAAAGACAATGAAGCGGCCGGGCCGTGGCGACTGGCCGGAAGTGCCACCTTTGACGACGTCATTGATCCACGGGAGGTTCGCAATCGGCTCCTCGCCGGCCTGCGTCTTGCCCACGCCCGGGTGTCGCAGCAAATGAGCCCACGGATGCGAACCGGTTACGCGCTCTGAGCGCAGGCATCCTGCGTGATGGTCGATATTGGCAGGCAGGCGGGTTTCTACTCCAAGGCGATAAAAAGCCCGGTCCCCTCAACTGTGACTTCGCCATCGGCACTGATGGTGCCTTCAGCGATGATCTTTCGTCCTGTGCGTTCGACCACTCGCGCCGATAACACCACAGGCGTGTCTATCGGTGTTCGGTGGATATAACGAAGACTGAGGGTGCCGGTGACCGCGTTGATTTCATGGGCTCGCAGCAGGTGACCGAGTAGACCGTCCATCAGCATGGCGCTGTAGCCGCCATGAACCGAATCAACCGGACCCTCGAAGAGCGCGTTGACGGTAATTCGAGCGGTAGCAACGCCTTCAGCATCCAGATACAGGTTGAGCGGGAGTGCGACGGGGTTGAGGAGTCCGCAGACGGGATCACCGGCCGAATACAGCTGACCGGGCGGCATATCCCGCGGGACAGGGAGCCGCAGAGTTCGTCGACGCAGGTCAGCTTCCAGGGCATCGGCAACACTGTTGAGCGTGACCGTTGCCGACATCACGGCCGAATTGTCAACGTTGGTGAGCGCACTGGCATGCATCACCCGACGAGTTGCGACCATGAGGCCGGCAAGACCGGCGGCAACGTCAGCCGGATCGGTCAGTTGGTGCAGCGTGACAGGCCTTCTCACATCCGCTCCAGGATTGTGGCAGTTGCCATCGCCCCACCCGAACAGATGGTAACCAAAGCTGTTTGCTGATCCGATCGTTCCATCTCTTCGATGGCGGCGCCGATGAGTCGGGTGCCGGAAGCTCCGACCGGATGACCCACCGCAATTGCGCCGCCATTGACATTGACCTTTTCCAAATCGACGTCGTGTACCCGTTGCCACGACAGGCATACCGCGGCAAAAGCCTCGTTGATCTCAAAGACGTCAATATCGGCAATGGACATTCCGCTGCTGGCCAGAATTCGCTCTGTTGCTTGCACCGGCGAATCAAGCTGGTAGTAGGGGTCGCCGCCAACCAGTGCCTGGCTGATGATGCGCGCCCGTGGGCGTAGCCCAAGTTCAGCGGCCAACTCGGCATCCATCATCAGGACGGCGCTGGCTCCGTCGGAGATCTGGGAGATCGTCCCGGGCGTGTGCAGGCCACCCTCCAAGGCCGGCTTCAGCCCGGCCAGCCCCGCCGCCGTGGTAGCGCGGAGCCCTTCATCGCGAGTGATCATGCCACCGGTTTCACTCAGGCTCGGTACGGCAATGATTTGGTGATCCATCCGTCCGGAGTCCCACGCCCGGGCGGCGAGCGTCTGGGATCGCAGACCGAAGGCGTCGAGGTCAGACCGTGTGATGGAGCGGTTCGCGGCGATCCGGTCGGCACCCACAAACTGGTTCGGCAAATCGATCGTCCAGGACGCCGGCTTTGGCTTCCCAGTGGGGCCGGGCATATTCGACATCAGGGGAACTCGGCTCATCACCTCAACCCCGCAGGAGAGTCCGGCGCGGATTGCACCGGTAGCTATCAGCGCGGCAATGAGATGGGTTGCCTGCTGCGAGGACCCGCACTGGCAGTCGATGGTGGTGCATCCGGTGGCCGATGGCAGTCCGGCATGCAGCCACGCGGTTCGGGTGACATTACTGGCCTGCTCACCTGCCTGCGTGACGCAGCCGCCGATGGCTTGTTCGATCATTGCCGGATCGAAATCGTTGCGGTCGAGAATCCCGCGTTGCGTCAGCCCCAATAGTTCGGCCGGGTGGTATCCGGCGAGCACTCCGTTGCGGCGTCCGAAAGGAGTGCGGGCAGTGTCGACGATGACAGCTTGCTTCATGGAATTCTCCAGAATTGTTTCAGCGCGATGGGTTTGGACCTTGACACATGAACCAATTTAGGACATGTTCCTGTTTAGAACAAGAACGTGTTTCTGAAACCGGAATAGCTGGGATGAGATCAACATGGATGTAACGATGACGTCGGAGCAGCCGGGTGCCGCAACGTTGACCGACCGCGTGG
>JBBSUU010000487.1:0-2870 GCA_038234115.1 Mycobacteriales bacterium | reverse complement strand
GGCGGTGCGCGGCTCGTCGGCTTCGCCGTACTCGGCGTCAGTTTCGCCCTGCGGGCGGTCGGGGACACCGGGCAGATCAGCTGGCTGGGGTGGTTGAGCCCACTGGGGTTGCGCGCGGTGGTCCTGCCGTTCACCGAGAACCGCTGGCTCCCAATTATTGTCTCCCTCCTCTGCTCCGTTGTGCTCGGCTTTGTGGCTTGGTGGCTGTCCCGACGCCGGGACCTGGGGGCTGGTCTCATCCCGGTCCACGACCGCGGATCCGCGCGGCTGCACATCAGCTCGACGCTGGGCCTGACAGTTCGGCTGGAGCGCAGTTCGGTGCTGGTCTGGACCCTTGCTCTGGGCTGCTTGGGGGCGCTGTTCGCATCGATGGGTTCCTCAGTGGTATCGATGAGCGAAGACGGCAACCTCGGTGATGGCTTCCTCGCCTCCCAGCTGGCAGCGGGAGACCCGGTCGCGGGATATTTTGGTTACACCGGGACCGTCCTGGGAATTGTCATCTCGATCTTCTCCATCGCAACGGTTCTCAGAGCCCGCAGCGCTGAGTTACAGACGCGCACGGACCTCGTCCTCACCACCGGTACCCGACGGTGGGCTCCGCTCGGCGCCCAACTGGTAGTCGCTGCCGGCGGGACGTTGATCGCGTTGCTGGTGACCGGTGGGTTGATGGCCCTGATTGCGCCATCGGTCATCTCCGGCTCCCAGGTGGCGGCCCGCGGGTTCTTCTACGTCCTGGGCCAGTGGCCGGCCGCACTCGCGTTGGCCGGCTTGACGGTGGCGGTGGTCGGCCTGATCCCGTCGCAGTCCTGGCTCGCCTGGCTCCCGCTCTTCGCCAGCGCCGGACTCGCGCTGCTCGGCGCGCTCGTCGGGGTGCCGGCCGGTATCCGGGAGATGGGGGTGTTTCAACACACCCCGGACATTGCCGCCGAGCACCCAGAACTGGTTCCGATGCTCATTTTGATCGGGGTCGGTGGGATCGCCGCCGCGATCGGCCTCGCCGCGATGGCCAACCGAGACGTTCTCACCTCGTAGGACTTGTCAGACCTAGCCGGTCAGGACTAGCCGGTCGGCCCGAAACGCTCGACCCGGACTGCGGTCTCGGGTATTCCGAGATCGACCAAAAGGTTGCTGGCCGACTCGGCAAATCCGGCCGAACCGCAGACAAAAGCCATCGTGTCCGGACTTGCCGCGTGGACAGCCGCCGTCACATCGGCGGCTGCCAACCGCCCGGCCGGTCGGCCGTCGCGGGGCTGCCGGGAGAGCACGATCGAGGCGCCGGCCGCAATCAGCTCGTCGGCGTAGGGCAGCTCCGCCAACGTCCGGGCCGATACCGTCAGTTGCAATAGATTTCGGGCGTCATGGCTGATGGCGTGTCGGAGCATCGCGATCAGCGGCACCACTCCGGTGCCGCCGCCGACAGCCAGTGCGGGAGTTGTTGCCTCCCAGACGAACCAGCCACCGATCGGGCCGCGAACCTCCAACTCGTCACCTACCTGAACCTCATCGGCCAGGTAGCCGGAGACCTCGCCGTTCGCCAGTCGCTCGACGTACAACTCGATCAACGGGTCCGCCGGTTCAGATGCCACCGAATAGGAACGCGAGGCCCGGTAACCATCATCTGCGGTGAGCCGCACCACGTAATGCTGACCGGCCAGGTGCTCGAAGCGCTCCGGTACCCGAAGCCGCAGCTTTACCGCACGTGTTGTCGGATGTTCCACCTCGACGACGGTGGCTTTTTTCCAGCCGCTGACCGGTCGGCCGACGGCAGAGGGGTCGACTGCGAACAACGCCGGTGCTGGTTCGATCACTGCGTCAGTCCCCCTGGTAGCGCTGCTCTTTCCAGGGGTCTCCACGATCGTGATATCCGTTGCGCTCCCAGAAACCCTGCTCTTCGTGATCCATCAGGGTGATCCGGGAAATCCATTTTGCGCTCTTCCAGAAATACAGGTGCGGGACCAGCATCCGGATCGGACCACCGTGCGCGACCGAAAGGGGCTTGTCCTCATGGCTCCAGACGATCCAGGCCTTGCCCCCGGTGATGTCGGCCAGCGGAAGGTTCGTCGTGTAACCGGTGGTGGAGGTGGCCATGATGTGGGTGGCCTGTGGGAGCGGCGCCGCTTCCTGCAACAGTTCATCCACCGATACCCCGCCGAACCAGGTACCGAGCTTCGACCACGTTGTTACACAGTGGATGTCGCCACGGTACTCGGATTTCGGGAAGGCCTGGATCTGTGGCCAGGTCCAGTTCTGCTGAGCCGCAACAAGTCCATCGATGGTGAGTGACCATTGGTCGAGCCGGACCCGCGGGGTTACCTCGGCGGTGAGAACCGGAAAATCTGACCCGGTGTCGTACTGACCAGGAGGGAGCCGGGGATCCAGATGCCGATTTCGGCCGAGAAAGCCTCTGGTGGGACCTGTCATGCCGGGTCGATCCTTCCTGTCCGGGTCTGCTGAGTAGTCGCGGTGGGCGGCATCGGTGGCGCTGGGTAAAAAGATACGCCGAGTTCCGGATCCGCCGGCGGGTCGGTTGCGAGTCCGGCAATTTAGCTCCGGCAAGGTCACAATCCGATTGCCTCTTACCTGCACTAACGTTATCCGCGTGACAGTATCTGAAAGGTCTGATCAGACCGATCTTTCCGAAGCCGCCCTCCCGCACGCGGTGCTGTGGGACATGGATGGCACCTTGATCGACTCCGAACACCACTGGATGGCCGCCCAGTACGACCTGACCGGACAATTCGACGTGCCGTGGAACGAGGCCGACTCACTGGCCAGTGTTGGCCGAGCGCTACCGGACTCGGCCCGCGTGCTTCGCGAGCGTGGGGTCGATATGCCGGAACCGGTGATCATCGAATTTTTGGTCGATAGCG
>JBBSUU010000486.1:0-2871 GCA_038234115.1 Mycobacteriales bacterium | reverse complement strand
TCGAGGGCGACCCGTTGGCGGCGACGCAAAGTTCAACCGGCGAGTTCCTTGCCCCAGACCTGAGCGGCCGTCCCTGATCTCGTGAGCCCCGACCACTCAGCTCCGGTCACCGGCGCAGCGCAGCGCAGCTGCGAGGCGTTGACCGCAGTGGCGTCCGTATTGCGGGAGTGTCGAGGGGTTGTGCTGCTGGCCCACACCAATCCGGATGCGGACGCGCTCGGCAGTGCACTGGCGCTCGGGCTGGCGCTGCGCGCGGCCGGCAAGCAGGTGTGGGTAGGTTTCGACCGCCCGGCCCGGGTACCGACGCCGCTGAGCCAATTACCGGGTCAGGACCTGATCCTTCCGGTCGACGGTTTGCCCACCGCACCCGATGTGGTGGTCAGCCTTGACGTGGGTTCCGCCGAACGACTCGGGGTGTTGGCAAAGCTGTTCGACACGGCCGCTACTTCCGTGGTTATCGACCACCACGCGTCGAACTCGGGCTTTGGCACGTTGCAGTTGATTGATCCCTGCGTACCGGCCACGGTGGTACTGGTGACCCGGTTACTGGACCTGATGAATCTGCCGCTCACCCCGGACATTGCCGCCAACCTCTACGCCGGTTTGGCCACCGACACGGCGAGTTTCAGGTTCGCTACTGCCGAGTCGCACACGCTGGCCGGGCGTTTGATCGAGGCCGGTGCGGAACCGGAGTCGCTTTTGCGGCCCATCATGGATACGCATCCGTTTCGTTGGTTGCAGATGCTCGCGGTCGTTTTGAGCGGTGCTCAGCTCGATCCCGCCGCTGCCGGTGGGGCCGGATTGGTCTGGGCAACAGTGCGGCTGGCAGATTCGGCGGATCTCCTGTTGGAAGAACTCGAATCGATCATCGATATCGTTCGGACCAGTTCCGAAGCCGAGGTCGCGGTAGTGCTGAAGGAGACGTCGCCCGACTGCTGGCAGGTGTCGCTCCGAGGCAAGTATTTCTTCAATGTCGGCGCGGTGGCGGCCGCGTTGGGCGGTGGCGGCCACCCCCGTGCTGCCGGATACAGTTTCCATGGCACTTCCGACGATCTGATGACCCAGCTCATTGCTGCTCTGACCTGATACCTACTCATCTTGATCTACTGCAAAGGTTCGATCGTTGCCCAGCGATAAGAATTCCGAACCACGCGTGATGAGGAAGTCACTCTTCATCTGGGCAGTCGGCGCCGGCGTCTACATGCTGGCAGTTTTTCATCGCACTTCGCTGGGCGTGGCCGGACCGCAGGCTCAGGACCGTTTCCACATCAGTCCCGCCCAACTTGGCACCTTTGTCATGTTGCAGCTGGCAATCTACGCCGCCATGCAGGTGCCGGCGGGAATCCTGATCGACCGGCTCGGACCGCGCCGGATGCTGCTTGCTTCGACTCTGCTGATGGGGATTGCGCAGATCACCTTTGCCCTGGTTGAGTCCTTCCCGTTGGCGCTGCTGGCCCGCGGCCTGCTGGGATGCGGCGATGCGATGGCGTATCTGAGCGTGCTGCGCCTGGTGGCCGGCTGGTTCCCGGCGAAGAAGTATTCGATGTTCACCGCGTTCAGCGGACTCTTCGGGGTGACCGGCAACGTCATCGCGACCGTGCCGATGACGGCCCTGCTCAACGGATACGGGTGGACCCCCACCTTTCTGGTGGCCGGTTGCCTTTCGGTCGTCTATGCGACGGTGCTGCTGCGTCCGGCCACCGCGGCCCCCTATCAGGGTGCCAAGCCGTCGATGGCGCAGCACCCGGCCCGTAACCGACACGTCTGGTCGGAGGTCAAACTTGCCTGGGCGCAACCCGGTGGGCGGCTGGGCTTTTGGGTGCACTTCACGACGATGTGCGGGCCGACGACCTTTGCCGTGCTGTGGGGGTTCCCCTACCTCACCCAGGGTCTTGGGTATTCCGCCGGGACGGGTTCATCGCTGCTGCTGGTGCTGGTGATCACCCAGCTGGTGGGCTCCCTGACGGTGGGCAACATCCTGGGCCGACGGCCCTCGATCCGGACCCCCATCGCGTTCGGTGCCAGCATCGGATGCGTCGTGTCCTGGTTGGTTTTCATCTGTTGGCCGGGAGGTCACCCACCTCTCGGGGTCGTCGTGGTGATGATCGTGATCCTGGCTTTCGGCGGGCCGTCCTCGATGGTGGCGTTCATGTTGGCCCGTGACTACAACCCGCACTACCGAATTTCCACCGCCACCGGATTGGTCAATACCGGGGGATTCATCGGCACCGTCCTGGCGGTGTTGATGATCGGCCAGATCCTGGACCTGCTGGAGCCGGACGCGCCGGTGCCTTCGGTGAACGCCTTTCGTTGGGCCTTTGTCGCGGTCGCGCTGATGACACTGTTCGGTCTTTTCCGCCTGACGATCTGGTGGATCCGGGCCCGAGCGGTGCTGTTCAAAATGCAGGCGGTCGGGGATACAGTTCCGTTTTTCATCCGCCGGCATCGGTTCGATCTGGTCCCGGAAGGTACCGCCAGCCCCGAGGATGACCGCGGTGAGGAGCCCGAGGCCGGTAGGGTTTAGCCGTGCCACCGGAAATGCTGCCCACCAGTACTGCGAGAACGAAGTTGACGCCCCCACCCGGATTACTGCTGGTCGACAAGCCCATCGGACCAACCTCCCACGATGTGGTCGCAAGAGCGCGAAATGTGTTGGGTACCAAGAAGATCGGACATGCCGGCACCCTGGACCCGATGGCTTCCGGCCTGCTGATCCTTGGAATCGAACGCGGGACGAAGCTCCTGGGCCATCTGGCGTTGAAGGACAAGTCCTACGTGGCCACCATTCGGCTCGGTCAGGCCACCAGCACCGAGGACGCCGACGGCGAGATCATCGCGTCGGCGGACGCAGCCGCGATTACCCGGGAACAG
>JBBSUU010000485.1:0-2873 GCA_038234115.1 Mycobacteriales bacterium | reverse complement strand
GGACCAGAAGCGTCCGGACCAGAAGCGTCCGAAACAGAAGCGTCCGCAACAGGAGCGTCCGCAACAGGAGCGTCCGCACCGGTTGCCACCGATTTCAGTGCCTCCGAGCTGCTGGCCGCCGAACTCATCACACCCGCAGTAGCCGAGCTCGATTCGTACCTGGTCGTCACCGATGCGCGGCGTAAGGAGGTTTTCGTCACCGGATTCAGCGGCACGGTCGCCGTTCTCGGACCCCTGGCCATCGGACCGGCCAATCTGGCGCCAATGCTGTCGGAGAGTGGTTTCGATCCGCAGTATCTGGTCGGCCCGGGTACTGCGCTACTGGCAGACCACCTCCACCTGCCGATGCGAGAGTTGGTCGAAGACCTTGGCCTCGGACTGATCTGGGCGGCCGCCGAAGATATTCTCGAAAGCAGAACCCCGGCCCCGCTGACCCCGCTCTATCTACGCCGCCCGGATGCCGTAGAGCCGTCCAAAACCCGAAAGTCGGTGCTGGGACGATGACGACGACAGCGATCCCGTCGGCGAGAGAGGTTGTATTACAACCACTTCGGTGGTGGGACATCGAGGAGTTGGTGGCGCTGGAAGAGTTACTGTTTCCGGCTGATTCCCCCTGGACCGCGGGAATGTTCTGGTCCGAACTCGCCAACGGTCACCACTATGTCGTCATCAAGGATAAAGGTCGGATCATTGGCTATGCCGGACTCGCCCGCGGCGCGGACGAAGCGCAGGTGCAGACGATCGGCGTTGACCCCGGATACCAACACCAGGGAATCGGGCGGGCGTTGATGAACGATCTGCTGGCAGCGGCCGCCGAGCGGCCGATTCTGCTGGAGGTCAGAACCGACAACGAGCCGGCCATCTCGCTCTACCAATCATTGGGCTTTGTGCGAATAGCGTTCCGTCGCAACTACTATCAGCCCAGTGGGGCGGATGCCTTCGTCATGGAGAAAGCAGCATGAGCGGCCAAAATCAAACCAGCCCGGTACCGCAGAATTTCGACCCGGGGGCCGCAACCGCACCAGCGCGGAAGGTGACCCTCGGGCCCGGCGCAGTCGTCCTGGGTATCGAATCCAGTTGCGATGAGACCGGCGCCGGCTTGGTGCGCATCACGAGTGACGGCGTCGAACTGCTCGGTCACGAACTCGCCTCCTCCCAGGATGAGCATGCCCGGTTCGGGGGAGTCGTCCCGGAAATTGCATCGCGGGCCCATCTGGAAGCAATGTCGGCCACCGTGCGCGGTGCATTCATCAAGGCCGGGTTGGAGTTTAATGACGTAGACGCAATCGCGGTCACCGCAGGTCCCGGCCTCGCCGGCGCCCTGCTCGTGGGCGTGGCCGCCGCCAAGGCCTATGCCGCAGCGTGGGATGTGCCGCTGTTCGGGGTCAACCATCTGGCCGGACATGTCGCCGCCGACACCCTCGAGCATGGGCCACTGCCCGCCGCCACACTTGCCCTGCTGGTCTCCGGTGGGCACACCCAACTCCTGCGAGTCGATGATCTGGCCGGCCGAATCACCGAGGTGGGCACGACCATCGACGACGCAGCGGGGGAGGCCTACGACAAAGTCGCCAGGTTGCTGGGCCTGGGCTATCCCGGTGGTCCCATCATTGACAAACTGGCGGCCGACGGTGATCCGAAGGCGATCAAATTCCCGCGGGGACTGACCGGACCGCGAGATCACCACTACAACTTTTCCTTCTCCGGGCTGAAGACTGCGGTCGCCCGATGGGTGGAGCAGGCAGAGCGGGACGGCCGCAAGCTGCCTATCAACGATATCTGCGCGTCCTTCCAGGAGGCGGTGGTTGATGTCCTGACCGCCAAGATGGTGCGGGCGGCAGTTGATTTGAAACTGCAGACCGTGGTTATCGCCGGTGGCGTGGCCGCCAACGGCAGGCTCCGGCAGGTGGCCGGCGAACGTTGTGCGGCGGCCGGACTCCAGCTCAGGATTCCCCGACCGGGGTTGTGCACCGACAATGGCGCCATGATTGCCGCCATTGGAGCTCATATTGTTCGTGCCGGCGCTGTTCCGTCGGCGCCGACGTTATCCGGCAATCCGGGGATGTTGGTTTCCGAGGTTCTCGCGCCCTGACCGGCACTGGAGAGCAGCGGGCTGCAGCTCCGGCGAAACAGTCGGCGGCAAAGATCCCGGCCCCCTGTTGAGAACTGGCACTCGCATGACTAGAGTGCTAGTCGAACGGTGAAAACCAGCTCGGAACCCGCGACGACGGGCCGGTGGCAGTCGTTCAAGCTTCACTACAAGACAAGTTACTTCACCTTTATTCAAACCCCAGAAGGGGGAGGTCACATCGTGGCGAGCGTGAACATCCAGCCGCTCGAGGACAAGATCCTCGTACAGGCCAACCAGGCCGAAACGACCACCGCGTCGGGCATCGTCATCCCGGACACCGCCAAGGAAAAGCCACAAGAGGGCACCGTCCTCGCTGTGGGCCCCGGCCGTGTCGATGACAACGGCAACCGCGTCCCGGTCGATGTTGCCGAGGGCGACACCGTTATCTACTCCAAGTACGGCGGCACCGAGGTCAAGTACGGCGGACAGGACTACCTGATCCTGTCGGCACGCGACGTTCTGGCCAAGGTCACCAAGTGATGTGCGGCGGAGTTGCCGGCTGATCCGGGTACTCCCGCTTCAGTCGGCGGCCCGCCGATGAGCAGTACGCGCCCCGGCGGCCTTGAGATCAAGGTGCCGGGGCGTTGTTCGTTCCAGCAAGATTCAAAACTGGAGATCTGAACCGGATCATCAAAACCAGTTCCGTTCACATTCAGTTCCATTCACATCAGAAAAAGGAAGTACCGCCCCATGGCGAAGCAGATTACTTTCGATGTCGAGGCGCGCAAGGCGTTGCAGCGCG
>JBBSUU010000484.1:0-2881 GCA_038234115.1 Mycobacteriales bacterium | reverse complement strand
TGGCCATGCATCACGCACCGATTCCGTGCGTCCTCGACCTTGCGGTGCTGGTCGAACTTCGCGACCAGCACAAGCTGGCGGCCGTGCTCCAGGGCTCTGATGTTCGATCCATCCTGGCCGGCCACTTGCATTTTTCCACCCACAGCAGCTTCGCCGGTATACCGGTTTCCGTGGCTTCGGCTACCTGCTATACGCAGGATCTCAAGGTGCCGGTCGGTGGCATGCGCGCCCGTGACGGCGCCCAGGCGTGCAACCTGGTGCATGTCTATCAAAATTCCATCGTGCATTCGGTAGTGCCGCTGGCGGACTATCCGACGTTCGGCGATGTGGATGCCGGCGAGGTTGACGCTCGACTGGCCGAGGCGGACATGGTCATTGCCCCGGCCGGTTCGAATTCGACCAGCAACTTCCGGGACTTCAAGCAGGCTTCTCCGACGGCTGATTCTCGGGCCGGTTAATTTTCCGACCCGATAACGAGCAACGGACTATTGGACACCGGAATGCTCTCCGGCACCTCCCACGGAGCCGGGATCGGGAAGTAGCGATCCAGGAACATTCGCACCACGGCGGCGCGCTCCTCCTCGGGTACTTCCGGAAAACTGCCGTCGTTCAGACAGAAGAAATCCAGCGATCGCTTCTTCAGCAATCCGGTCAGGGAGCGTAAACCGGAATGCGAGGTGGTGTCGATGTAGGCGAGCCGGGCCTGGTCCTGCACCACGGCGCGACCGGTCATCAGAGCGTAGTAGTGGTACATCGAGTTGGTGACCGAAATATCGGTGCTGGCCCGGAACTTGCTGGCCTGGGTGCGAGCGAAATCCGCAGCGAACTCTGCTTCCATTTCCAGCAGAACGCTCTTGCGCAGCGGGGTGGCCGCGTGCTCCAGATGGCGGGTGATCAGCTTGCCGAATCTTCCCTGTAACAGCGCCCGGTTGACCCGAGCCGCGTTCTCGTAGCCGCTGCGTGAGGGATCGGAATCACCGACGCCGATTCGAAGGGGTGCTTCCAGGAACTTGGTGAGTCCGCCGGGGGAGAAGAACATCTCCGGACGGACCGGACGGCCGAAGAACATGTCGTCGTTGGAATACAGGAAGTGTTCGGAGAGTCCTTCGATGTGCTGCAACTGACTTTCAACGGCGTGAGAGTTGTGCGTTGGCAACGCATCCGGGTTCTGAAAATGATCTTCCCCGCGAACCAGCGTGACCTTGGGGTGCTCGTCGAGCCACGCCGGCCGTGGTGAATCGGTGGCAATGAAGATATTCCGGATCCACGGCGCGAATAGATAGATGGAGCGAAGGGCGTACTTGAGTTCGTCCAGCTGGCGGAATCGGGCGTCGGCGTCGTCACCTTCGCCGACCACGTAACTGTTCATCCGGCGTGCCCGGGCGCGCTGCCATTCCAACGAGGATCCGTCCACCCAGGAGAAGACGATATCGATCGGGAAGCTGATGTCAGTGGCCAGATCCACGAACATGTTCTGCAGCGTCGGCCAAGTCACCCCGTAGCGCAGGACGGTGGTGTGCGGCGCTTCGTCGCGGAGCAAACGCCGTCTGGTCAAAGAATTTTCCACCGGTGCATCGATCGAGTTCTTGCCAAAATTCCACAGCTCAACCGCAACACCGGTGCCGGCACCATATTTCAGACCGCCGCGCAGTTCGACCCGTGGCCGAAACAGGCGGAACATCCGCGCTTTTCGATGCGCCGTAAAACCCTCGGCCGATACCAGGAACGGCTCGCTGTCCTTACTATCCAAACTCTTGGCATAGAACGGTTCATCCGCGAGGGTTTCGGTCAGGGCGGCAAGCAAAGCGACTCGTTGCGAGCGGTCAACGGCCAACACCGGCCGATCGTCCTTACCGCGAACCAGAAGGTACTCGAGGTTCGCCTGATCCAGTACGGTCTTGATCGCCAACAGGTCGGAAACCATCGCCTGATCCGGGGTCAGGTCATTGTTGACCAAGGTGAATTTCCCCTGGTGCATCACGATATCGTTGCGTTGCAACAACTTTGAAGGATGCATGCTCATAGTCCCCCGACCTGGTCCGTGTGGAACGATGAATGCCCAGTTCACGGGCTCTATCACCGACAATACAGCGTGCACACAAGCCCCAGCGCCAGTCGTATCCAGACGCTGAGCAGAAAGCTCAAAGCCCGCCAGGAACGCACCCTGGATAGTGTTTGCTCATGACACAACAGGTAGTTCTCGGCCTTGATATCGGAACCTCCAGCAGTAAGGGGGTGCTCGTTGATCTGGACGGCGTCATCCTGCACACCGCTGATCGCGCCCACGACGTCAGTCGGCCGCACGCCGGTTGGGTGGAAATGGATGCCACCATCTGGTGGAGCGAGTTTGTCGATATCAGCCGAGAATTACTCGCTGCCGCGGGCAATGCAGCCGAGGATTTGCAAGTCGTGGCCGTTGGCGTCAGCGGGATGGGGCCGTGCGTCCTGATCGCCGACGAGAATGGTAGGCCGCTGCGGCCGGCCATCCTCTATGGCGTCGACACCAGGGCCACCGCCCAGATCGCCCGGTTGACGGCCGAACTCGGCGCCGACACCATTCGGGAGCGCGGCGGATCGGCACTGACCACCCAGGCCGTCGGTCCGAAGCTCGCCTGGCTGGCGGAGAACGAGCCCGCTGTATTTGCCCGGGCTCGACGGCTCTACATGCCCAGTTCTTACCTGGCCGCCCAGTTGACCGGCGCCTATGTGTTGGACCATCACTCGGCGAGCCAATCCACCCCCCTCTACGACACGCACGAGATGGCCTGGTACCAACCGTGGGTGGACTTGATTGCGCCGGGGCTCGAGTTACCGCAACTGATGTGGCCACAGGATGTCGCCGGAACCGTAACGGCTGATGCTTCGGCTGTCACCGGTTTGC
>JBBSUU010000483.1:0-2884 GCA_038234115.1 Mycobacteriales bacterium | reverse complement strand
TCGAAGATGCTGCCGATGAGCCGGTGCAATCGTTCCTGATCGGTGGTACCCGGTGGCGCCGGAGCGACTGGATGGGGCGGCACCGGAGCCGACACCGCAGCGGCCGCCACCGGCGACTGCTCCACCTCAATACCGTGATCTGCAACGGCGGCGGCCAGGCCGCCGTTGTAACCCTGACCAATGGCGCGAACCTTCCACTGCCGGCCGCGGCGGTACAACTCGAAGGTGAGCACCGCACGCTCGGTGGTCAGGCCGGCGATGATGAACTCCAGCTCCGGCAACTGGCCATTTCCGGATAGCAAAGCGCGCGGCGCCCGGCTCGAACCGAGCGGCTGCGCCTGCGGGTCAACACTGATCAGGCAGATCACCGAGGCTGCTTGCACGACAGCCAAATTCACCGTGATGTCCCCGTCGGACCCCAGCGTGACACCGACACCGGTCGGATTGTTGTAGAACACCAAATCCATATCGCTGTGGACCCTGCGGTCCGCACCCAGCAGTAGGGCCGAGATATCAACGGGGACTGCGGCCTCCACCCGCACCACACAGGAGGACTCAGACCACACCACATTCTGGCCCTTGGCCAGTCGTTGCGTCATACCCGTTCCGTCATACCCGTTCCGTTGCAAACCATCTGAAGAACCGCCTGAAATAGCAAGGAGAACAAACGTCTAGAGGAAGCGCGCCAACGGTTCCAAGGTCTGGTTCGGCGACCTCGCCGCCATGCCCTCCCCGATCGCCTGAAGCTTCCAGTCCGCACCCTGGCGATAGACCTTGGCCATCACCATTCCGGTGAACGGCATTCCCCCGGTCAGCGTGTATCGGGCCAACTCGGTGTTGTTGGTGTGATCGACCAGCCGGCAGAACGCATTCTGCACCTGCTCGAAGGTTTGGCCCTCATAGGAGGTAACGACAAAGAACAGCGTCGTGATGTGAGCGGGTACCCGGGTGAGATCAACGATCATCGTCTCATCGTCGCCGTCACCGGCCCCTGTGCGGTTATCACCGTTGTGCATGACCGAGCCATCGGCACTGCGCAGGTTGTTGTAGAAGACGATGTCGGCGGGCTGCCGGTCGGCGAACAGGACCGCCGAGGCGTCCAGATCGATCTCCACCTCGCGGCTGCCGAACATGCTGCGCTTCTGGATCGGATCCCATCCGAGGCCCATCCGAATGACGGTCAGGCTGACACCACCGTCTTTTTTGAGCGTGACGCGCTGACCCTTGGCCAAGCTGACCGGCTTGTTCTTGGTCAATGAGACCTCGCCGTTGCCTTGACCGCGGGGCGTGACCGGCTGCCCTGGCGATCCTGCCGGGGGGAAGCCCTGTTGTTGCCCCTGCGGTGGCGGCCAACCGGCGGCCGCGGGGGGCTGTTGCTGCTGCGGGGCGGCCGGTGGCCATGCTGCGGGCTGGGCCGGCGGTTGCTGCTGTTGCGGACTCGGGGGTGGCCAAGCTGCGCCGGTGTTCGCGCCCGGCTGCGACGTGGTGGCCGGCGGCCAGCCCTGTTGTGCGGGCGGTTGCTGCTGCGCGGGCGGTTGCTGCTGTGCGGGCGGTTGCTGCGGCGCGGCCGGCGGCCAGCCCTGCTGTGCGGCCGGTTGCTGCTGCGCGGGCGGGCGCTGGTAATGGGGCGGCGCCGCTGCATTGGACTGGACCGGCGGCGGCGTGGTTGCCGGGGGAACGGGCATCGCGGGCACGGGCGGCGCAGCTGCGGGAGCGGACGGCGCGGCGGCCGCGGGGCTCTCGTCGACGCTGATGCCGTGATCCTTGATCAGATCTGCCAGTCCGCCGGCGTATCCCTGGCCTACCGCTCGGATCTTCCAGGTGTCAGCCCGCCGATAAAACTCCAGTGCCACCACGATGCTTTCCTGGCTTAGACCGGCGAGCTCATAACGGATCAGTTCTGCCCCACCCGCGTCGCCGACCACCGCCAGCGGCGGTGCGAACTGTCCGAAACGTTGGCTCGCATCGTCCAGTGACACCACCACGCGCACCATGTCGACATCGGCGGGTACGGCGGCCAGGTCGGTCTTGATCCGCCATGGCAGATTGCCTTCCGGACGCAGGCAGGTAACTCCGGGGCCCTGCGGCTGGTTGTAGAAGACGAAGTCGTCATCCGAGCGGACCTTCCCGTTGGACGTCACCAGCAGCGCGGAGAGATCCGCAGCGACAGCCAGGTGCACGGTGACGGTCAGGGAACCGGCTGGAATCGGGGCGTTTTGACCCTTGACCAGCGTTGTTGCGTTGGGCGAACTCAAGTCTGGACCTCACTGTTGTTTCATAGCCGTCTGGAATTGAGCGCAGCGCGAGCAGCTAATCCGCAACGGATTGACCACACCGGCGCACCCGAAAACCACTCTAGCCAGTCCGCTCGGTACTCCGCCCGATTTCCTCAAGGCCAATCAAAACCCGCAGCTGGGGGGTGGCCGGGGCGCACCCGCCGTCGGGAGCAGGTCAGGTCGGGTAAATCTGAAGATCTGCCCTGACCTTCGTTTCGTCCTGCGCGAACCAATTTTGCTCGGCCACCTGCCACCGCTGCAGATGTTCGCGGGTTGCCTCACCATCCCGGTTGACAGCGCGTTCCAATCGCCGGGGCGCACCGCGAACTTCGATCCAGCAGGTGAGTTGCGCGCGAGCCTCAAGGGCGCGCCTGCTGGCCGATACCCCTTCGAGGATCACCACCTCGGGTGGTGCAAAGGCCACGGTCAGGCTCGGGACCGGCGCACCGCCGGTCCAGTCGTTGGCCTGATATAGGGCCGCGTCACCCACCGACAACGGTTGTAGCACCCCTGCTTCCAACCGCGGCCACCAGTCGAAGGGATCGTCCCAGGTGGCGAAATGATCGGTGGGGACCAGTTCAACGCTGACCAGCGCCGCGAAGTGCTGC
>JBBSUU010000482.1:0-2885 GCA_038234115.1 Mycobacteriales bacterium | reverse complement strand
GTGATGCCCACATCGGCAGATTCGGTGCGGGCCCGGATGCTGGAGTTCCGCGGCGCCGTGATCCGGATGGTGAATGCATTTCGCATCATTCCCCTGGCCGGATCGGTGTCGATGATCAAGACCCCACGCGCGGCGGGCTTACCAGCACCCTGAGAATCATCACTGTCAGCCGAGCCGCTGGCGTCTTCACCGCCGGTCACCGGCCGGAATTCGACTTTGACCTTTTCCGTCGGGTCGTCGTCGAACGGTGAATCCGCCGCCCCCGCGCCGGGCTTGTTGCCCCAGCGGTTGACTGCTTTGAACATGTCGTCCAAGAACCAGAGTGCCGGATTGGCACTCAGAGTGACTTCGACGGTGGTCGTGTTGACATCAGCCAGTTCGATCGTAATCTCGCCGGCCGCGTTGCGGATTTCGCAGGTGATGGGTTCAGGGGTGAGGAAGCTATGCACGGTGGAATCTCCTGTCGAGCTCGATGAGCTCGTTCGGGCAGCGCTGCCGGATCGGCTGGGGCGCAACGATGTGAGAAACGGCGAGGTGGTGTCTGGGTTGCCTTGGTGGGCGGTGGTGAATCAGCCTTGGATGAAGCCGGTGATGTTTGTCCCGGGGCGGCGGGGGCGATCCGATCGTGCGTCACGTCCACGACGCGACCCGCGGATGGATTCGGCCACGGCGCGGGAGATATAGGCGTTGAGCGACACACCCTGATCGTTGGCAGCCTTCTCGGCCTGCGACTTCAGTTCATTGAACATCCGAACCGTGGTGCGCGAGAGATCTCCACTGGCTTCAGCAAAGGCCTTGGAGAATTCGTTGGGGTCGATGAACGGCGCTTGCGCCTCCGAGGTGGTGCGATTGTGGTGGTGGTGTTCCACCGCGACGCGTACCTCCCGCCCATCAAGACGCACTTCTACCGTGGTGTCCTCCAACTGTCCGGTCACTTCGGCCGCAAAGTCTGACAATGCATTGAGAATGGCCAGCCGGGCGGCCGGCTCGATCGCCGCTGAGAGCATGGCGGCAGATCGACGGGTGTCTTCATCGCCCACGGCGGCTGCAGAAAGCAGATCTTCGCGGAGGGCCTGGGTGTAGGTCGAAAGTTCCATGACATCAGTGTGACACCAAATGTGACGTCATGCAAGGGCGAGTTGGTGTCATAGTGGTGTCGTGGCCGGAGTGGATAGGGTGATCGACCGCGACCTCGATGTCCACCTTGCTGGCCATCGCCGAGCGCGCGGGCACCGACCGGTCCGAGGTCGAAACCATCCTCTTCGGCAAGCCGGCGGCGACTCCGGCGGTGACTCCGGCGGTGACAGCGACGCCCCATCGCTGCCGGCGGTGCACGCTGAGCCGAACCTGAGCCTGGGCGATAGCTGGCGATCGTGAGATTGTCAGTGTCGTGAAGACCGCGGGTTGCCGATGAGGACCGATCTGTTGATCGCAATGGCGGTCGCAGTCATTGCGGCTGCCGCCCTGCTTCTCGGTCGCCGCCTTCGGCTCCGGGCGCTGTCCACGCCTGATATGCGGGCCGCGGCCAGAGCGTTGCATTTGGCCGGGCAGGCCGGTCCGCCGCTGCGGAGCGGGCTGACCCCGGAATCGGCAGCCAGGTCATTGCCGTCGCTGCGTGCGTTGTTGGCCACTCCCGGGATCGCGCTGTGCCGATCGGACGGGCAGGTGCTGGCGTCCGAGGGGCCGGCCGACCACCACGTCGTGGATCTGGTCACCAGCGCGGCCCAGGCGTGCCGGAGTGGTCGGCGCGAAGTGATCCGGCTGCGCCCCTGCCCACGCGCCGGCTGTCCGGCCGAGCGGGCCTTGATCCTGCCTCTGGTGGTGGCCGGGCATTCGGCCGGGGCCCTGATTGTTCTGACAACGGGAGCTATTGGGCCCTACCTGGTAACCGCGGCCGATGAGAGCGCGCGATTCATCACCGCGCAGTTGGAGTTGGCCGGACTTGATATCTCGCGCGACGACCTGGCCCGAGCCGAGGTCAGGGCTTTGCGAGCCCAGATCTCGCCGCACTTTGTCTACAACTCGCTCACCACCATTGCCGCCTTTATCCGTAGTGACCCGAATCGAGCACGGGAACTACTGCTCGAATTTGCCGACTTCACCCGCTATTCCTTTCGTACCGCCGGCGAGTACACCACGCTTGCCGACGAACTCGGCAATATTGACCGCTACCTCATCCTCGAGAAGGCCAGGTTCGGTGACCGGTTGAAGGTGAAATTGCAGATAGCCCCGGAGGTTCTCGCCGTCGTGGTGCCGTTCCTCTCGGTCCAACCGCTGGTCGAGAATGCGGTCCGGCATGGATTGGCCGGTAAGGCGGCGGGCGGCACGGTGACAATCGTGGCGGCTGATAACGGACCGGACTGTGTTATCTCGGTAGAGGATGACGGCATCGGGATGGAGCCGGAGTTGGTGGGTCGGACCGCACCGGACGAGCCGGCCGGTGCGCACGTCGGCTTGGGACATGTCGCCGATCGGCTTCGAGCAGCATTCGGGGAGGATTACGGTCTGGTGGTGGAAACGGCCGAACATGCTGGGACGAAGGTTATTGTGCGGGTCCCCAAGTACGCCCCAGGAGTGTCTCTGGGCAATGGAAAGGAATTGAGGTTCCGGTGAGCCGAGTGCCGCTACCCGGGAATTCAACGGCGCCGGCCGAACCGGCCAATGCGGGCCTGGTGGTGCTGGCCGTGGACGACGAGGCACCCGCGTTGGACGAACTCATCTATCTGCTGGGTCAGGATCATCGAATTAACCTGGTGTGCAGCGCGAATGACGCCACCGGGGCATTTCGGCTATTGCAGGACCCGAGCCGGCCGACCCCGGACCTGGTGGTACTCGATATCCGGATGCCGGGGCTCGACGGGATCGAACTTGCGCGGGTTCTGGCG
>JBBSUU010000481.1:0-2909 GCA_038234115.1 Mycobacteriales bacterium | reverse complement strand
GCAGCGGTGGTCTCGGGATTCGATCGGGTGTTTTCCGGCGCTGGAACAGTCTCGGGGGCGGGCTGGGTACTGACCGGTCCAGGACTGGTTTCCGGGGCCGGCTGGGAAGCGCCCGGTGCAGGTGAGGTTTCCGGCGCACTTGGTTCGCCAGAAGTCGGCGGTGGCAGCGGCGCAGTCGATCCATCGGTCACCGGCTTACCGAACTCGTCGAGTCGCAAAATTTTACCGCTCAGCGAATCCGGGTCTGCGGCCGCGGCGGGATCATCGGCGTCGCCGGTGGCGATGTAAAGGTTGCCGTCGTCACCAAAGGTGATCCGACCACCATTATGTTTGGCGCCCTTGGGAATTCCGGTAAAGATGGGCTTGGGCTCATCGCCACGGGCAATGCGCAGAATCCGATTATCGGTGGCGGTGGTGACATAGACATAGATCAAGTGGTCCTCGCCGAAACTCGGTGAGAGCGCGATCCCAAGCAGGCCGCCATCGCCGCTGGAATCCAGACCCGGGACGGTCATCACCAGCATCGGTTCGGTTTCCGGGGCGACCAGCAGAATCCGTCCGGTTGTTCGCTCGCCGACCAACGCCGACATGCCATCCGGCAACACTGCCAGGCCCCAGGGGGCGTCCAGGCAAGCGGCCAAAATCGCTGGATCGGCCGGGCGGCACGGATCCTCCGCTGCGGTGGGCCCGGTTTCGCCCCCGGAGGTGGATTCGCTCGGAGTAGGCGTAGGAGGCGCCCCCTTCGGATCGGAGGGGGATAAATCGGCTGGTTTCAGCGAAGGCTGGACGTCGAATGTGGTGGGCTCGGCGGAGAAGTCGGCGCATCCGGCCACTACCACCAGGGCGGTCAAGGTGCTCAACACAAGAGCGAGGCAGCGGCGGGCGAGGGAGCGGTTCTTCACCGTAACCACGTTACGGGGCGCAGTAGAGCACCCGTGGCACGTCTGAGGATTCCCGAAGCCGCGGGCAGATCCAGCGGGAGTCACCGACATCACAATCACGAGAGCTCCCCAAACCAGCACAGGAGCGCCCCAGCAACCGACCCCGCTTTCTGACCACCTAGGTTTGATCGGTGACCATTACTGCCTACGTTGCCGATCCGACCGTCGCCACATTGCTCTCCGGCATCGCTGATATCGAGATTTTGACCGGTGCTGACGGCAGCGTCCCGGACGATATCGAGCGGGCAACCGTCTACGTGCCAAAGTTCTTGGCGGGGTCGCCCCAGGGGGGAATTCTCCAACGGATGCCGCAGCTTCTATTAATCCAGTTGCTGACCGCCGGCGCCGAGGTGTGGATCGACAAAGTTCCCGGCGGCGTCACGCTGTGCACGGCGAGAGGTGCGCACGGGGGGGCCACCGCAGAATGGGCAGTAGGTGCGTTGATCGCGGTGCTGCAGGATTTTCCACAGTTCATCCGTCATCAGCTCAGCGGTACCTGGGATCAACACGTGACCGATCGCCTCGAGGGCAAACGGGTTCTCATCGTCGGTGCCGGCGATTTGGGAGAGCAGGCCCAGCGGCGACTGTTGGCCTTCGGTGCTGAGGTGACCATGGTTGCCCGAACCAAACGAGACGGGGTGCAAGCCATCTCCAATATTTCTGCGTTACTGCCCGATCATGAGGTGGTGATGCTGATGGTGCCGGTCACGGTTGCGACGGTCGGGCTGGTTGATGCGGACTTCTTGGCTTTGATGCCGGACGGAGCGGTTTTGGTCAATGCGGCCCGTGGTGTTGTGGTGGATACCGCCGCACTGCTGACCGAATTGCAGAACGGTCGATTACTGGCTGCGTTGGACGTCACCGATCCCGAACCACTGCCGGCGGATCACCCGCTCTGGACCGCGCCGGGTGTATTGATCACGCCACACGTCGGCGGCTCCGCACCCGGGGCGCTGGACCGGGCGGCCACCGTCGTCGGCGCCCAGTTACAACGATTTGCCCGCGGGGAACAATTGCGGAATGTCGTTACCGGGCACGGGTATTGAGCTTCGTCAGCGATGGGCTCAGCCGGCCGCGACCGACCTGACGCAGCAGTCGCTCAGCGCTCTGCACATCGATGTGTCGTAGTTCGGCGGATCGTCCGCTGGACAAGGCAAACTTCAACGACGCCAGTCCGGCCCGCCGCTGAAACGGATTGGTGCTCAGCGTGGTGATTTGAACCCGGTTGCGGCGGGCGACCAAGGTATGTCGAGACAGAATGTTCCGGGACCGGACGACCAGCGTGTCCTCGTCCAGAGTCCATCCGGCATCGCGGGCGCGCGCCCAGCCCACCGCAGGTGGCAGCGCCACAGGCACTAACACCAGAACCAGTAGCCATCCCGGCAGCGGCCAGGCAAAGCCCCACCAACCAAAACTTGCCCACAGCAGTAAGGCGGTCGTGGTTGCTCCGAGCAAGGTCGGTGCGGTCAGATAGCGGCGCCGGGCACGTCTGGGAATCCGCTGCAGCGGTTGTGGTTTCCAACTCAGTTCGGGCACGGCTCGATAAATCAGGTCCGCCGCGACTGCCCGCCTGACCAACGGAAACAAAGTTCGCTGATTCTCATCCTTGCCGGTCAAACCGGCGACCTCGAGTTCGATGCTGGTGTAGCCGATCATCCGGCGGATAAATCCATCGATGAGGCGCACCGCCTGAATCCGGTCGACCGCGATCGTCCCGGTGCGTTGGGAAATCAGGCTGCGGCTGATCCGGAGTCGTTGATCTTCACGCGTCAGGGTGAAGTTGGCGATCCGTAGCGCGGTCAGCAGAATGCCGACCAACGCCGACAGGAGCACGATCACCAGCACGATGATGATGGTGCCTCGACCACGTCCGAACAGTTCGTGGTCCAGATACTCCAACCAACTGGTGGGCAATAACTCTCGGGAACGGTTCCAAACGGTGAACAGACCGGCCACAATCAGTGGTAG
>JBBSUU010000480.1:0-2915 GCA_038234115.1 Mycobacteriales bacterium | reverse complement strand
TGATGACCACGATCCACGCCTACACCAACGATCAGGTAATCCTGGACTTCCCGCACTCGGACCTTCGTCGGGCTCGCGCAGCCGCGCAGAACATCATCCCGACCTCGACCGGTGCTGCCAAGGCCACCGCCCTGGTGCTGCCGGAACTGGCCGGCAAGTTGCACGGATACGCCCTGCGCGTGCCGGTCATTGACGGGTCCGCCACCGACCTGACCGTCGAACTGGCTCGCGAAGTCACCGTGGACGAGGTCAACGCCGCGTTCAAGGCAGCGGCCACCGAAGGTCCACTGTCCAAGGTCATCAGCTACTCGACCGACCCGATCGTCTCCTCCGATATCGTCGGATCCCCGGCATCGGTGACCTTCGATGCGCCGCTCACCCTGGTGCTCGGCGGCAACATGGTCAAGGTCGTCGGCTGGTACGACAACGAATGGGGCTACTCCAACCGTCTCGCGGACTTCACCGCGATGGTTGCCGCGAAGCTCTCCTGAGTAATTTTGCATCGGGCTGGGCCTGTCGAAACCGCAACGGTTTTGGCAGGCCCAACCTGTTGTTCGGCCCCGGATGCAAGATCTGGGCCACCAGGCTCACCCACCAGCCCACCTAGAAGGAGCGCCTTTCCCCGTGCTTACCCTTGATGATCTGCTCGCCGCCGGCGTCGCCGGCCGCACCGTTCTGGTGCGCTCAGACCTCAATGTGCCGTTGGACGGCACCACCATCACCGACGATGGCCGGATTCGTGCCTCGCTACCGACCCTGCAGGCGTTGACCCGCGGTGGCGCCCGGGTCGTTGTCACCGCCCACCTCGGACGGCCCGCCGGTGCCCCCGACGCCAAGTACAGCCTGGCGCCGGTGGCGGCGCGGTTGCGCGAGCTGGTCGGTACCGAAGTAGTGCTGGCCGAAGATCTGGTGGGGGCATCGGCCAAGGCTGCTGTTGCCGGCCTCGCTGATGGACAGATCGCCTTGCTGGAGAACGTTCGATTCGACCCCCGCGAGACGTCGAAAGATGAGACCCAGCGCGCCGAATTGGCCGCCGAGCTGGTCACATTGGTCGGACCCGATGCCGCATTTGTCTCCGACGGATTTGGCGTTGTGCATCGCAAGCAGGCCTCCGTTTACGATGTCGCTCGCCTGCTGCCGCACTACGGCGGTTACCTGGTTTCGGCCGAGACCGAAGTTCTGCGCAAGCTGACCGGCAGTCCGGAACGACCATATGTGGTCGTCCTCGGCGGTTCGAAGGTCTCCGACAAACTCGGTGTCATCAAGGCGCTGCTACCGCAGGTCGATCAGATCCTGATCGGCGGCGGGATGGCCTATACCTTCCTGGCGTCACAGGGATACGGCGTCGGCGATTCACTGCTGCAAGCCGATCAACTCGACACCGTCAAGGCTCTGCTGGAATCTCACCCGGGTAAAATAGTGCTGCCCACCGATTTTGTCATCGCCGACCGGTTTGCCGCTGATGCAAAAACGGAAATCGTTGCTGCGACTGCGATCCCGGACGGGTGGATGGGCTTGGACATCGGTCCGGACACCCGCGACGCTTTCGCCGCCATCCTGAGCCAGGCCAAAACTGTGTTCTGGAACGGCCCGGTCGGAGTTTTCGAAATGGCTGCCTTCGCCGAGGGCACCAAGGCAGTGGCCACCGCTATTGCCAATTCCGATTCGTTTTCCGTCGTCGGCGGCGGCGACTCGGCCGCAGCGGTCCGCACCCTCGGTGTTGACGAAGCCGGCTTCTCCCACATTTCCACCGGGGGCGGTGCGTCCCTCGAATTTCTCGAAGGCTCCGAACTTCCCGGTATCAACGTATTGGAGTCCTGATCATGAGCCGCAAAATTCTGGTTGCCGGCAACTGGAAGATGAATCTGAACCACCTGGAAGGCATCGCCCTGGTGCAGAAAATCGCTTTCACCCTGCCGGAGAAGTATTTGGCAAAGGTCGAAGTTGCGGTGCTTGCGCCGTTCACCGACCTTCGGTCGGTACAGACCCTGATCGACGGCGACAAACTGAAACTCGTTTATGGTGCCCAGGACCTGTCGCCCCATGATTCCGGCGCCTACACGGGCGACATCTCTGGCGCCATGCTCGCCAAGCTCGGTTGCACCTACGTCACCATCGGGCACTCAGAACGCCGCGAGTTCCACAACGAGACCGATGACGTCGTCAACGCCAAGGTGAAGGCCGCGTACCGACACGGTCTTACCCCGATCCTCTGTGTCGGCGAAGGCCTGGCGGTCCGAGAGGCCGGAAACCAGGTCGAGCACTCGGTCAACCAGTTGCTCGGCGCCTTGGAAGATGTCACTGCCGACCAGGCAGCGAGCATCGTGTTGGCCTACGAACCGGTCTGGGCCATCGGCACCGGACGGGTCGCCACTCCGGCCGACGCCCAGGAAGTGTGCGCCGCACTTCGCGCCGCGCTTGCCACCAGGTACTCGGCGGAACTGGCCAACGGTGTCCGGGTGCTCTACGGCGGCAGCGTCAAATCGGGCAATGTCGCCGAGATCGTCGGTCAGACCGATGTCGATGGCGCCCTCGTCGGCGGTGCCAGCTTGGATGCCACCGAGTTTGCCACCCTGAGCGCCAACACCGTCGGCATCATCGGCTGACAGCGGCCCTGGCTGCCGTCGGTGCGGGATTTGACCGTCGGCAGCGGGTAGGCTTTGCAAAGTTGTGTGCCGCTGGTGCGGTATCCACCTCACCCGGCCAGAGTTGTCGGACTGACCAGTCCCCGATATGCAAGGTAATGATGGACGCGCTCAAAATTATTCTCGATGTGCTGTTGCTGGTGACCAGCCTGGCGCTGATCCTTCTGGTGCTGCTGCATCGCGGTAAGGGTGGCGGTCTGTCCACGATGTTCGGCGGCGGAGTGCAATCATCGCTGTCCGGTTCCAGCGTGGTGGAGAAAAACTTGGATC
>JBBSUU010000479.1:0-2918 GCA_038234115.1 Mycobacteriales bacterium | reverse complement strand
CTCGCGCTATCAGCTTGGGAAGCTGAAGTTCTGCCACTGAACTACACCCGCAGTGTTGCTCAGGCGAGCATACAAGAGTCACGCACCGCGGCCGGACCGGGACTTTCGGGCCGACTCGATTCGGATCGACACCAGGGCGCCGATGAGGGCGCCGACGACCAGCCCACCGGCCACCGCCCAGAACGGGTTGTCGAAGGCGGTCATGTCAAGGGCGTATTTGCCCACCAATCCCACGATCAGGCCGATCACGGCAAACAAGAAGGCCATCACGGTGATCCGGGCAATCATTCTGGCAAACATGACCACACAATACCCAGGCCGCCGGTCGGTTGAACCATCGCGACTAGGGTGACAAGTGAGAAGGCCTATAGGGTGACGGTCATGTTGCTGTCCGACCGAGACCTACTCGATGAGATCGACAACGGCCGGCTTGGGCTGGATCCGTTTGATCCGACGCTGATTCAACCGTCGAGTATCGATGTTCGGTTGGATCGGATGTTTCGGGTCTTCAATAACTCCAAGTACACCCACATCGATCCGTCGATCCAGCAGGACGACCTGACATCGTTGGTCGAACCGAAGGGCGAGGATCCTTTTGTGCTCCATCCCGGCGAGTTTGTGTTGGGTTCCACCTTCGAAGCGGTGACCTTGCCGGACGACATTGCCGGCCGGTTGGAAGGCAAGTCGTCGTTGGGGCGGCTGGGGCTGTTGACACACTCAACTGCCGGCTTTGTGGATCCGGGGTTCTCCGGGCACATCACGCTGGAACTCTCGAATGTGGCGAACCTGCCAATCGTGCTCTGGCCAGGAATGAAGATCGGACAGCTGTGTCTGTTCCGACTGTCCAGTCCGTCCATGCACCCCTATGGTTCGGCGATTTACGGCTCCCGGTATCAAGGGCAACGCGGACCGACCCCATCGCGCGCCTTCATGAATTTCCGGCGGGATTCCACTCAGCGGTAACCGCGGCAACCGCCATCAGGAGTCTCATCATTCTCCGGGTACCGTACGAGTCCGGAAATTCCGCCGCCGGCCGCCGGCTCTGTGCGATGTCCGCCCGGCGTCGCTGATGGTGAAGAAGGCCAGAATGCCGCCGACCGCGCACAGGATGGCGCAGATGAGCAGTGCGGCGGAGAATGCGTCGGCGAGTGCGAACCGGTCGGCGTAGACGGCGGATGTGATACCGACAGCGGCCGGCAGCACAGCCACTGCCAGCAGTCCGGCAATGCGTGCGATGGCGTTATTGACCGCGGAGGCAATGTCGACCTGGTGTGGGGGCGCGGCCGCCAGAACGGTCGCGGTCAGCGGAGCGACGGTGATCGTGAGGCCGATGGCGAAGACCACCATCGCCAGGACTGCCAGCACATACGAAGATGCAGTATCCAGCCAGGACATCATGAAGATGCCGAATGCACTCGTCAGCGGTCCGATCGTCATTGGCAGGCGCGGTCCGATCCGTGTTGCCAACCGGCCCATCCGGGCGGCGAATAGGAGCATCAGGATGGGGGTCGGCAGCAGCGCCGCGCCGGCAAAGAGCGGCGTGAATCCGGAAACCTGTTGCAGCAGCACCGGCAGGATGAAGAAGGATCCGGACAGCGCCGCGTAGACGGCAAAGGTCACTGCATTCGCCGCCGAAAACTGCTTGGTCGCAAACATATTCAGCGGCATCATCGGCGCCCGGCGCCTTTTTTCATTGATGAAGAAGCCGGTCAGAATAAGGAGGCCGAGGATCCCGGAGAAGATCATCAGCGGCGGCCAACGCTGTGCCGGGCCGTCGGTCAGCGCGTAGGTGAGGCCGGCCAAACCGATTGCGGCCAGGGCCGCGCCGGTGATGTCCAGAGTGCCGCTCGACTTCTCATCCCGCGTTTCCGGGATTGCCTTTGAGGCGACCACGACCACGACGACGGCAAGCGGAATATTGATGAGGAAGATCAGCCGCCAGCTCCACGGGGCGAGTCCGACCAGGAAACCGCCCAGGATCGGGCCGAGGGCGGATGCGATACCGCCCAGACCGGACCAGGAGCCAACCGCCTCGGCCCGATCCTCCTTGCGGAAAACCGCTTCCAGGATCGCCAGCGAGCCGGGCGTCAGCAGCGCGGCGCCGATACCCTGGACCCCTCGCATGCCGATCAGAAAGGCCCCATTCGGGGCCAGCGCGCAACCAAGGGAAGCCACGGCGAACCAGATGACTCCGATCAGAAATATCTTACGACGACCCATCCGATCGCCCAGCGAACCGCCCAGCAGTAACAACCCGGACAGTGTCAGGGTGTAGGCGTTGACCGTCCATTGCAGGCTGCTCAGTCCGACATCGAAATTTTCGCCGATGCGCGGCAATGCCACCCCCACCACCGAGCCGTCCAACAGGGCCATGCCGCTGGCCAGCACCGTGGACCACAACACCAAACGACCGCGATGGGAATGCAGTACCAAGTCGGGTTCGGCGGTGCGCGGTGCGGGTGTTGGGGAGGTCATCGTGTCCCTCTGGCTCGTTATCAAACAGTCCAGGTCGGCAATAACGTAAGCACGAAAATCCCGGCGGGTGCAGCGGTTAACCCGAATCGGCGGCGGGAATGGTCAATGTGCCCGGGTGGTTGACTTGATCATGGGCGGAAACATCAGGTTTGTGAATACCGAATCCGAGCACCGCTACGAGCTCTATGTCGGCGGGATCCAGGCCGGGTTCGCCGAGTATGTGCTGCTCCCAGGGCGGGTCGAGTTTGTGCACACCCAGGTGGAGGAACAGTTCGAAGGGCAGGGACTGGCCTCAAAGTTGGCCATGTTTGCCCTCGACGACGTTCGAGCACGCCACCTGCGGGTGGTGGCGAAATGCCCCTACCTTGCTCGGTTCATCGACCGGCACCCGCTGTATCAAGACCTGCTGTTCGCGAGCTGACAGCCGGGTCTCAAGGCTGTGG
>JBBSUU010000478.1:0-2919 GCA_038234115.1 Mycobacteriales bacterium | reverse complement strand
TATCGAACACGTCGACCATATTGTTGACATGCGGCGCTACCAGGTGTTGATCGAGTCCGAATTCCCGTCCGAACTCGGCGGCCTGTTCCGGAACCTGGAGAACAAGGGCAACCCCTGGGGACAGAACAACAAAGATCGGATGGCGTGGGCCAACGACCTTGACTTCGAGGTACCGGTGATCAGCGGTCAACTCGATGACGCCACCGAGTACCTTTTCTGGGTGGGATGCGCCGGTGCTTTCGAGGACAAGGCCAAGAAGACAACCCGGGCGATCGCCGAACTCCTGCACATGGCCGGCGTCAGCTTTGCCGTGCTGGGTACCGCCGAAACCTGCACCGGCGACTCGGCGCGTCGGGCCGGAAACGAATTCCTCTTCCAAATGCTGGCCGAGCAGAATGTCGAAACCATCAACGCGGCCTTCGGTTCCCGGGAGCAGAAGAAGGTCGTCGTCTCCTGCGCACACTGCTTCAACACGCTGCTGAACGAGTACCCCTCGCTGGGAGGCAAATATGAGGTGGTGCACCACACCCAGCTGCTGAACAAGTTGGTTCGGGAGAAGAAACTGGTGGCGGTCAAGAAGCCGGTTGCGACGACATCTGTTACCACCTATCACGATCCCTGCTATCTGGGCCGGCACAACAAGGTCTATGAGCCGCCGCGGGAACTGATCGAAGCCACCGGCACCACGTTTGTCGAGATGCCGCGCAATCAATCTCGTTCCATGTGCTGCGGCGCCGGTGGCGCCCGGATGTGGATGGAAGAAAAGATCGGTAAGCGAATTAACATCGAGCGGGTCGACGAGGCGATTTCCACCGGCGCCGGCGCAGTGGCGACCGGTTGCCCGTTCTGCTCGATCATGCTGAATGACGGTATGACGGCTCGCCTTTCCGATGGCAGCGCCCGCGAGGGAACCGAAGTCAAGGACGTCGCTCAGATGCTGCTGGCGAGTGTGAAGGGCTCCTGAGAGTCAGCGGATCGGCAGCGGTTTGGCGCCGTTGCCGATCAACGAGTTCGTCAACACACCCAGATGGGCGGCTCGGATGAGACAGCTGGCACTCCAGCTGGTTCCGGTTTGGTCGCTACCGATCGGGTTTCCGGTATCGGCGGCGGATCCGTCCGAGCTGCCGGCGGCCTGGTTGGAATCCCCCGGCACCCAGACGACGCTGCCCGGTGTGACGGCAGTCCGGATGTCAAGGACCAATTGCTTGTCGTACGTGGGGTCCGGGGTGTCCAGGAGTTCAACAGCCAGGCGCTCGCACTGCCGTTGCAGGGCATCCGGATCGGGCATCAGGGTTGCCGGCGAATCGCCCGTTGCCGAATCTGGCATGAAACCGTCTGCTGTGCCGAGGATCTCGACCTCGTGCGGCTCCGTGCAGTTGATGTTGGCAAATGTCGGCGGCACCAGGTAACCGAACGCGCAACTGCCGTAGGCACTTGGTCGCTGGGCAACTTGTTGTAATCCGCGGACCGACCCGGCATACCGACCGCTGTAGGCGCTCTGAATCACGCAGGCCTCCCAGCCGAGCCAATGGATGTGCTCGCCGGCAGGGGCGGTGAGATATTGAGCTTCGTAATGCAGCCCGGGACTTTGCCAGATCGGGTTCAGAGTGGGAGTCGGATCGCCCAGGTAGGCCGCGGCGGCCTCCGGACAGAACCGCTGATAAGGCTCCGATGGCTCGTTCTCGGCCTGCGGCATCCAACTTGCCACGACCTCCTGCTGGTGCAGCTGGTCGCAGGACACCACCGCATGTGTCGGTCCGGTCAAACAGGTTCCAACCCTTCAACCATACCCAGCGCGGACTGGTAGCCCTGGTGACCGGCTCAATCAGGTGCGAACGGGGGGCGATGGGGGATGGTGCCGGCCACACTGATGGTGCCGGGCGCAGTGATGGTGCCGGGCGCAGTGATGGTGCAATGGTGCGATGAGCTCAAGGACGGATCTGAATGAACTGCTGGCCGCCATGGATCCCGAACTGGGGGAGCGGGAGTACGTGTTTGTCACGTTGCCGGGAGTCCCGGACCTGGCAAGCCTGGCCGGGGTGACCGTGATGGCCGTGGTGGCGGAGAGCGAAGGAACCACGCTCGTGCTGCCGCGTCAGGAGGCCGATGAACGCGGTTGGAGCTATGACTATGTTGCAGCGCGAATCACGCTTCGAGTGCATTCATCCTTAAGCGCAGTCGGTTTGACCGCAGCCTTCACCGCCGAGTTGGCGAAGTCGGGGATTTCCTGCAATGTGCTGTCAGGGTATTTCCACGATCATTTGTTCGTGCCGTTTGACCGCGCTGCCCAGGCATGCGCCGCGTTGGCAGTATTGCGGGACAGGTCCACCCCAGCTGGGTAACTGCACCGGAGGTAACTTCGGGCCGGTTTACGGTGCACCCTGCCCGACGAAGTGTTGGTTCGGTTTCGACTGGTCTGCGCTGTGAGCGATCCGGTTCGTATCCGTGCGCAATCAGGTCTGCTCGGGTGGGAAACTTCGCGGATGGATACAACCCTCGGGCTGCTCGCTGTGGTGGCCACCGTGGTGGCGGTCGGTGCGATTGCCGACCGTCTCAAGCTCTCGGCCCCGCTGATCTTGGTGGTCGTCGGACTGATCTGTTCGTTCCTGCCGTTCACCCCGGACGTCGTGTTGGAACCGGACCTGGTGCTGATCGGCCTGTTGCCGCCGTTGCTGTATTCAGCCGCGATCCGGACCTCGTTGATCGACTTCCGCACCAACCGGCGGGCCATCGGGTTGCTCTCCGTTGGATATGTGCTGTTCTCTGCCGCCGGCGTCGGTTTCGTCGCCTACCTGGTCTTCGACATTCCGTTGGCGGCGGCCTTCGCTCTGGGCGCCGTGGTCTCGCCACCGGACGCCGTTGCCGCCACCGCCATTGCCAGACGGGTCGGGATGCCACGACGTTTGGTTGCCATCCTGG
>JBBSUU010000477.1:0-2925 GCA_038234115.1 Mycobacteriales bacterium | reverse complement strand
GTGAAGTCTGAACAAGGTCCTGGTGCCGTAGACGCAGGACCAACCTTTGGCGAAGGGCATTTTGGATCATGAAATTTGGCCAGGAGACTCGAAGACGAGCCACTGAATCCGGCGTCGGCGATGCAACTGTCGGCCCCCTGACCGGCTGTGGTGCATTGGTCGTTGGTGGGGCGGGTGGCTTCGGATCTGCCTGCGCCGCACTGCTGGCAGCCGACGGTGCGTCAGTCACCCTCTTCGGTCGCACCGAGGAGACGTTGCGCCGGACCGCGGCGCAGATAGCCGCATCTACTCCCGAAGCGCCGCCCGTCAATTGGTTTGTCGGCGATGCGAGTTCAGCCGTCGATATCGCCGCAGCGGCGAAGTTGGCAAACCGCACGCCATTGCGGATCGCTGTCGCCACCGTAGGTGGCAGCACAGTTGCACCGGTACTGATGCTCGATCAGGAAACACTTGAGTACGATTTTCGGCGCAATGTCGTGACAGCTCAACAGGTGATCCGCCATTGCGCCCCCTTGATGGCCGTACATGGAGGCGGTTCGATCGTGTGCACGTCCTCCAGCGCCGGCGGCTACTCGTTCCCATTCCTGGGTTCCTACTCGGTAGCAAAGGCCGCACTCGAGGCTCTGGTCCGGGTGGCCGCCGATGAATTGGGCGAATTCGGAGTCCGGGTCAACGCGGTTCGTCCCGGACTCGTACCGACCCACGCGGACAAGCCGTCGGCCCTGGCGGCCGATCCGGACCAGCGAGCCACCATACTTCGGGAGAAACCGTTGTCGCGTATCGGCACCGTCGACGATATCGCAGCAGCAGTACGGTATCTGGCCGGCCCGGAATCCAGTTGGGTGACCGGGGTGGCCCTTCCGGTCGAGGGCGGAGCCCATCTGCGGCGCGCGCCTAGGTTGGAAGCGATGGCCCGGTCCGTCTGCGGTGACGCGGCGATCGACCAGGTTCTTACCGGCCAGATCCCGGTCTGAGCTGATGGAACTTGTCTGCACGCTTCCGGCGCACACTCCCCTGTCCCAGGTACCGGCCGCCATCAGCCGGATCGAAGCCCTCGGATTTGATACGGTGCATATTCCCGAAACCGTGCACGATTCGTTGGCCATGGCTTTGTTGGCTTTGGAGCACAGCAAAGCACTGACCGTGCGGACAAGCATGACGTTGGCCTTTCCCCGCAGTCCGATGATTACCGCCTACGCTGCCTGGGATTTGGCGCGCTTCTCCGGCGGGCGGTTTCAGTTGGGTTTGGCCACCCAGGTGCGCGGAAATATCGTCGGCCGTTTTTCCATGCCCTGGACGGAACCCGCGGCGCAGCTCGAGGACTATTTGCGGGCCGTGATGGCCATTTTCTCGGCATTTCAGCACGGAACCGGGCTCGACTACCGCGGCACCCATTACCGCTTCGATCGGCTACAGCCCTACTTCAATCCCGGGCCGATACAAGTGGCGTCTCCACAACTGTGGACTGGCGGGGTGAACCCGAAAATGTGTCGGGTGGCCGGCGCGGTAGCAGACGGTTTTGTCAGTCATCCAACAAATTCCCACCCCCGTTTCCTGCGTGAAAAATGTCTGCCCGCGCTGCAGGATGGTGCTGCGAAAGTCGGTCGGCTGGACGGTGGCCCTCGGGTTGTCGTGGTATCCAAGTGCATCACCGCCAGGTCCGAATCAGAACTACTGCAGGCCACCGAATCTGCTCGACGTGAGCTGGCATTTCTTTACTCGACGCCCGCCTACCGCCCTACGTTGGCGATGCTCGGACACGAGGAGGTTGGCCCCCGTCTCACCACCCTTGTCAAAGAAAATCGCTGGGGGGAACTGCCGCAGGTCCTGACCGACCGGGTGCTCACCGAACTCATTCCTCGCGCCTGCCACGCCGAACTGCCGGCGCTACTGAGGCACTGGTACGCAGGGCTGTGTGATGGATTGTCATTCGGCCTACCGGCCGATGCCACCGATGACGTCTCTTTTGGTTCCATGTTGTCGGATATAGCTACCATCCCTACCCGCTGATGGGTCTCCTGGACTCCACGATCCCACCATCTGGGCGATCCTCCCCCTTTAGCAAACCTGCCTCCGGGTCCACAATTGGAAAGGATGTAACTTGCGATTTGGCCTGCTGACACCCATCGTCATCCAACTCCCGCAGAATCGCGCGAAGTGGGAAACCACCGGCGACCCCGAGACTCTGGCCGAGATCGCAACCCACGCCGACGCTCTCGGTTATCACCACCTCACCTGCAGCGAGCACACCGCTGTCAACTCCGACGTGGCCGGGCTCCGTGGTGGCACTTATTGGGATCCCCTGGCCACGTTGAGTTTCCTGGCAGCCAAAACCCGCCAGATCAAACTCGCCACGAACGTTCTGGTACTGGGTTACCACCACCCGCTCGCGCTGGTGAAGTCATATGGAACGCTGGATCGTCTCAGCGGTGGACGCGTAGTACTGGGGGTGGGGGTGGGATCCCTACAACAGGAATTCAAGCTCCTCGGTGCAGCCTTCGCCGACCGCGGTGCTCGCGCCGATGATTCCATCCGGGCGATATCGGCGGCCTGGGGCCGTGAACAGCCGGAATATGTGGGAGAATACTTCAGCTTCAACGACTTCGTCGTGCAACCACATTCGCCCAGGACCATTGTGCCAATCTGGGTGGGCGGTCGAACACGTCGGTCACTGCGACGGGCATTGGAACTGGCGAGCGGCTGGATGCCGTTCGGTTTAACCATCGATCAGCTCAAGCAGATGTTGCCCGCTTCAATACCATCGGGATTCGAAGTTGTCCTGCAGGCTGCACCGTTGGATCCGCTGGATGATAAAGCCGGGACCCGCCACGTTGTTGCTCAGCAGTTGGATGCAGGCGCAACGATCGTCAATGTCCGATTCAACAGCACATCGGTTCCGCACTTCCTGCATCAGATGGCCGCCCT
>JBBSUU010000476.1:0-2925 GCA_038234115.1 Mycobacteriales bacterium | reverse complement strand
CCCGCGACGCATTGGAAGACATCAACGCCTACTGGACTCAGTTCTATCCCCAGGTTTACGGCAAGGAATTTGAGCCACTCAACGGCCGGTATTACTCGATCGGCCCCGGGGAGGCAAATGCCTCCGAATGCATGGACGGCCCGAACGATGAGGTCATCATCGATAACGCCTTCTACTGTTCGTATGCGGACGAGGTCGTTTACTGGCGACCACTTCTCGAGCGGTTCGCAGGCGAATACAGTGATCTGCAGGTCGGGCTCGTACTGGCCCACGAGATGGGTCACGCCATCCAGGCCAGGGATAAACCGCCCAGCGACCGATCCATCGTGCGGGAAACCCAGGCGGACTGTTTCGCCGGCAGTTGGGCGCGGCAGGTGTCCGACGGGAACGCTGCGCACTTCACTTTCAACGAAGACAACCTGGATCTGACGCTGCAGGCGTGGGCCTATGAGTTGCCGGACCAAGTGGGTACCGATCCGGACCGCCGCGGCGCGCACGGCAGCGCCTTTGATCGGGTCAGCGCCTTCCAGGAGGGTTATGAATCGGGTCCGACAGCCTGCCGGGACAATTTTACCGACCAGCGGATCTTCACCTCCGCGGTCTTTACCGAAACTGCCGATGGAATGACCAACGCCGGTGATGATGGGCTCGGGAACTTCGAATACGGCAAATCCCTCGAGCTCGGCCAACTGGCGTACAACGAGTTTTATCAGGCTAAATTCGATGAACTGGGCGCGGCCTGGGAGGCCCCGCCGCTGGTGGTCGGGCAGGGTAATACACCGGCCTGCGCCGACGATCACGCCGTGTACTACTGCCCGGCCAGTCAGAGCGTGGTGATCTCCGACGACGCGCGACTGCGGGATCTACACCTCAAGTTCGGTGACTACGCGGTGATCACCACACTGGGTTTGGCCTACGGTCAGGCAGCCTTGTTGCAGCTCGAATACTCGATGCAGGATGTCCGCGCGATCGGTGCCATCAGTTGTCTGATCGGCACCTTCAGCGGCGAGATTCTGCAGACCCCGGGCTCCTACGATTTGTCGTTGAAACCTGGAGATTTCGATGAGGCGACGGTGTTGTTGCTGGCGGCCAAGTCCGGAAATACGTTGGTTGAAACCGGTCAGATCACGGCTTTCGAGCGGATGGATCAGTTCAGGTTCGGTGTCACTGCGGCAGCCGGCGGCAGTATCTCCTCCTGTGGATTGAACGCGCCGAGCTAGCGATCGCTAAGGATAAAGCTGCTGACCCGGACAGGGCTCCCCAAAGGTTCCGTCCAGCCTAGGAAACGATCACGCCGTTTCGGGCGTCGCGTCTTTTCATCTCGGCCAGCAGCGCAAATCCGATCGGGATGATGATCCAGGCGGAGAGCACGCGGTAGATCAGAACGGCAGCGGCCGCCGCTCCATGACCGGCTCCGGTGGCCACCAGACCGATCAGTAACGCGGTCTCCACCGGGCCGATCCCGCCGGGCGTCAACGGGATCTGGCGAACTAATTGCACTGACAGGTAGAGCACCCCGAGTTGCAGCAGATCGATCCGAATCCCGAACGCCAGTGCGCAGGTGAGCAGACAAATACCCTCCAGCGTCCACTTGCCCATCGTTGCCGCGATGGCCCAGACCCAATCGCGCACACCGACATTCTGTGCCTGCCGCAGCGTCTCCAGACCGTCCCGGGCGAAGCCTGCAATGCGCGGCCACCGACGCTCGAATCGGTCGAGCCGTGGGGTGGGGATCTCGTCCGTGTTTTCTTTCGGACCGCTGATCGCGCGGTGCAGGATCAGCGCCGCCAGCCCGGCCAGCAGGACTCCGACCACAATCGCAATGGTTGTGTTCTGCGCAATGAGGGTGATGAAGGGCGTCGCTGCGGACAGGCTCAACACCAGGAAATACATCAGCACCAGTGTGATGGCCGAGATCAGTCCGGACAGCACCATGACCGTGGCTGCGGTGCTTCGGCTGGCCCCGGCCGCACGGTATTGCTTGAAGGAAAATCCGGCCGATACGGCGGCTCCGGCGGGCACGCTGTTGGTGATCGCGGTGCTGGCGTAGGTGATCGCCGTAGCGCGGCGTCGGGTGATCCTGGTGTCGAAGGCGATGAGCAGTTGGCGCTGCTGATCGGCGAATAATGAAATTGAGGCGACGGTGGCGGCCCCGGCCGCCAGGATCCACCACCAGATGGCCGACGAGAGAGCGTTACCGATAGAAGACAGGGATGGCAGCTTTCCCTGTAACAGGATCAAACTGATTGCGATTATGGCGAGCAGGATGGCGACGTTGATGGCCTGCCGCCACCACGGCTTGTGGGTCTTGAACTTCTTTTCGGCCTCCGGAATGGATGCCGGGTCAGCTCCATCGATCGGCCAGCGAGAATCCCAGCTGCCCTTGCGCACCCCGGTCTCGTCATATTTCGTCGGTGCCGTGGGCTGCCCCGCGAGGATGCTGCTCAGCGGAATCGGGTCGGTTCGAGGAGAAGCCGATTCTGCCATGGGCATTTCGCCGGTTTTGGTGACAGCTTCGTTGATGGGGGCCCGCGCAAACACGGTCGGAATGGGCCCGGTTTGGGCGTCGGAGAACTCAGCCACGCCTTCACGCGTCGCTGGTCGCACGTTCTCCCGTTGATCCACACCTTGATGGTGACGGGTTACCCCCCGAACTGTCACGTCGTTTGCCGGTAAACCAGGGTGATCCTTGGCGGATTCAGGGATTACCCGGGGTGATCCTGCCCACTGTGGGCGATTCGGTTGCTGCGGCTGCCATTTTTGTGTCGTCGCGGCCTCTGCCGCGTGAAGCGGCAGCTGCGACTCTCGGCCGGTTTCGTTGCCGCCGCGGTGGTCGTCTGCTTCGGCGTCGGTCATATTTTGCGAGCTTCGGTATTCGACGGCTCGGCGGGGTGGGATTGTCCGGTGGGGTGGGATTGTCCGGTG
>JBBSUU010000475.1:0-2929 GCA_038234115.1 Mycobacteriales bacterium | reverse complement strand
CGAACCTTTCCTGTGCCGGGGAGGTGGCAGCGTGGATTCCGTCCGAAACCAACAGCAATCGATCACGGTGGGCCAACGTAAAATGTTCCTCGATGTATTCGGTGCCCTCGAACATGCCAATCGGTAGTTGATCAATCAGCGGCGGTAGCAGCACCTGCCCGTCGCGCAGTAGGAGCAACCGTGGCGATCCTGCCCGCACGGCGCTGACCGCCCCGCTGCCCAGGTCGATACCGATCAACATGGTGCTCATGTATCGCTGACCGCCGTGATGGGCGTAGACAGCCTGGTCGGCCAGGCGAACCTGATCAGCGATACCGAGCCCGGCCCTCCTGGCATTGCGCAGGGCGGTCACCGCCAACGTAGTGAGCAACGACGCGACCTGGCCACGAGGGTGAGTGGCGCCATCGGTGATACTCAACTGCAACTGCTCTCCGTCCTGCGACCAGTCAAAGTTGTCCGCGTGGACATGGTGCGCCGGTTCCAGATGACCCGCCACTTCGTACTCCGGGGCTCGACAACCCGTTCCCGGCAACAGTTGCCACTGCATTTCAGCCGCCAGCGTGAGTCGATGGGGTCGAGCGGCGTGGTGCACCGCATCGCTCTGGCGGGACGCGGCCTGCAGCGCGTAGGCGATAACGGTGGCCAGTTGACCCAACTCCTCCAGGACAGCCGGTGTGGGCTCGGCCGGCAAGATCAATTCCAGCACTCCGAGGCGATCCCCGCGGATGCTCACCGGCAGATACACCGCCGCTTCCGGGTTGACCAGGAGGGTGACGGGTCGTTGGGTGCTGAATGCCTGTCCGGCCGGGGTCTTGAGATGCACCACCCGATCGTCGGGGTGCTGGATCGGGCGTAGCTCAGTCAGCTGGTAGTTCGCCAGTAACAGCTCAACCTGCCGCACCCCCAGGTGGTGGGCCAACAGCGGACGCAGGACGGCGAGCGCGGCGTCCGGACGATCCTGATCCAGCGCACGCAGCACCGTGATCTGCAGGTCGGCACCGTTCATTGCCTGGAACGCTCCATAGCTGCTCCGTGCCATTTTTGCGACCTTGTCAAACCTTTCGACCGAATTTATGGGAGAATTCCCATCAGGGACCGCTGGAATCTGTTCAGCGCGGACCACCTGATCAGCCGGAGGTTCACATGGTGTCCAGAGCGCAGCTACGGCGGGACGCGGCCTTGGCCGCACCGGTGCTGGCTCACGCCCAGGCCCTCGTACTGTTGTGGGATCGTGCCGAAGACTGGGCGGTGCCCCGCATCCCGCCCTCGCAGCTGCGAGTGCTCACCACGCTGGGCCGCAATGGCCCGATGAATTTGACCGCGTTGGCCCGCGAACTTGGTGCCATCCCCTCCTCGGCCAGCCGATTGTGCGATCGGTTGGAGGCCGCTGGCCTGATGACGCGTGAGGTCAGTGCTGACAGCCGACGGGAAGTGACCCTGGGCGTCAGCAGGGAAGGTAAGCGCCGAATCGAAGGGTTTGATTCGGCACGGCAAGAAGATTTTGCCCAGGTTTTGGAGCTCATGACGCCCACAGCTCGAGCGCGTCTGGTCGTGGCGCTGCGCGACTTCAGCGAGGCCTCCGCCCGGCTGCTTGATTCCGAAGCGCTCGAAGCCTGACAGATTCAGCAGCACTGCAGACTCTGGGACGCGTCCACCTTTGATTCGACGAGATAGTGGCCGGGTGACGGTCGGCGAGTTATCGTTGTCTTATGACAACAATTTGGGTGACATCTGAGTCAATGTCTGCACGGTCGATGGTGAGTCCTGCGGGAGGCCTGCGGTGAGCGCCCTCGAGGCGGGCATCGAGAGCGTGTCCGCGAGTGTCTTTCGGTTTCCCACCGACCACCCCGAGGCCGACGGAACGATGGCTTGGTCGGAAACCACCATGATCATCGCGGAGGTCCGCGGTGGCGGCCAGGTCGGAATTGGATACACCTACGCCTCGCCCGCCTGCCGTCCGTTGATCGAGCAGGAGCTGGCAGCGGCAATCCTGCACCGACCGGCGATGGACATCGCCGGCTGCTGGGAGGCGATGGTCCGCGCCATCCGCAATCTGGGGCGGCCGGGTCTGGTCTCCTGCGCCATCAGCGCCGTTGACACCGCGCTGTGGGACCTCAAAGGCAAGTTGCTGGGGCTACCGGTGTCCCGTCTGCTGGGTGTGGTCCACGAGGCCGTGCCGGTCTACGGCAGCGGCGGGTTTACCACCTACGACGATTCTACGGCCCGGGCGCAGCTGCTGCAGTGGGTGCAGGAATGGGGTTTACCGCGGGTGAAGATCAAGATCGGGGAATCATGGGGCGCAAACCTGCCGCGTGATCTCGCCCGGATCGGCTTCGCCCGCGAGACCATCGGAGCGGACGTGGAACTGTTCGTCGACGCGAACGGCGGGTACACCCGCAAGCAGGCCATCCGCGTTGCCGCGGCGATGGCCGAACACGACGTGACATGGTTCGAGGAACCGGTTTCCTCCGACGATCTGGTTGGCCTGCGGGAGGTTCGCGATCAGGTGCAGCCGGACGTGACGGCCGGCGAGTACGGCTACGACCTGGTGTACTTCGCGCGGATGGTCGCCGCCGAGGCGGTGGACTGCCTGCAGATTGATGTCACCCGCTGCGGCGGTATCACCGAATGGGTGCGGGCCGCCGCGGTGGCTGCGGCCGCCGGGTTGCAGGTGTCCGGGCACTGTGCGCCAAATCTGCACGCCCAGGTGGCGGCCTGCGTGCCGAACCTGCGGCACCTGGAGTACTTTCACGACCATGTGCGAATCGAGCGGATGATTTTCGACGGCGCATTGGACCCGACCGGCGGCGCCCTGCGACCGGATCGGAGTCGGCCGGGTTTGGGGTTGGACCTGAAAAAAACTGTCGCCGAAAAGTTTCGGGTTCATTGATGATCCAGCGATCAGTTTCCCGTCGGCACCGACTACCGG
>JBBSUU010000474.1:0-2930 GCA_038234115.1 Mycobacteriales bacterium | reverse complement strand
GAAGGTGGCGTGCACGGCTACTCGGCATTGCTCGTCGGACCAATCGGGATGACTGGCTTTAGCCAGATCGGTCCACCTGCTGACCAGGCTGCGTTGCCGGCTGCGAAGATGGGTGGCGTATTCGGCGGGGAGCTGATGTACCTCGCGGACGAAGACCGCCATGATGTCCCGCTGGCCGGCAACGACAGCGGCATATGCGCTGATATGTCTTGCCAACTCTTGGGCCGGAGTCTGGTCGGCGGCGCTGTGGTGCGCCCCGTTGACCGACTCCGTGGCTTCCTCGATCAAGGTGATGATCTGCTCGATGGCTGCCGTGACGAGAGAAGATTTGGAATCAAAATGTCGGTAGACCGCGGGACCGGTAACTCCGGCGGCAGCGCCGATATCGTTCATTCCGACAGCGGCATATCCATGCTCGGCAAACAGCTTGCCGGCGGCTTGCAAAATCGCCTCGCGTCGAGCTTGTCCGCGGTCCGTGCGGCGTCCGTCAGTGATCGACATCAGTCCGGTATCAGTCGACCGTGTCGCCCGGCCGCTTGGTGGCGCGCGGGGCCCGCCAGCGCCGGATCAACATGGCCCGCTGAAATGCGTAGTAGCCCAGCGAACGCCCCTTCATGGAAAGTCCGCTCGCATCGCCCTTGGGGAACTTTGCGGCGGCCTTACGGGTGATCTGGCGACCGAACACAACGCCGTCCGCAACGGCGGCCAACAGGAAGATCATCAAGACCAAGGGGGCGTACAGCTGGATCTGCGGGCTCGGGATCAGCAGGGTGACAAAGGAAAGCAGCGCGATCGGCAGTAATAAACCGGCCAGGTTGCGCCGGGCGTCGACCAGATCACGGACGTAACGTCGAACTTCCCCGCGGTCGCGGGGAAGAACCGCTCCCTGGTCACCGCGCATCATGGCCTCACGGCGCTTGACGTTGACCGCTCGACGCTCGTCCTTGGTCAGCGGCTTACCGGTGGGGGCTGTCTTCGACCGCTTCAAGGCCTCCCGCTGGGTGCGAGGCGGCGGGGCCACCGGACCGCGACGAACTTCTTTGTCCCGTCGCTTCGGGGTCGGTACGCCTTTTTTACCCAGGCTTACCCGCTCGGTGGCCTCGACAGTTTCGACGACCGGTTCGGCGTGCGACTTGGTGGACTTGCGGCTCAGGAAACTCACCACCTCAGACTAGTTGACCTCACAGCCTCTTCTCGACTTCGACTTTGCGCTTCGGGAATATTCGCTCTGCAGCCCAGGTTGTGATCTACAGTGCTGCCGACGACAAGATCTGTCCTGTTCATGGCATCATCGACGGAAGACGACGAATAATTCTTCGGCGTTTGCATTCAGCGACCTGCGGGATTTGAAGCACCAACGATACGAAGACCAAAGATTGGGGTTCGGCTGTGACGACCTTTGAGACGACTGACCTGGCTACCGAAACAACTGCTGCTGCTCCTGCTGATGCGACTGTGGCGCCGGCCCACGGGGCCAAGCTCTCCGAGACGGCTGCAGCCAAGGCGAAGGCCCTACTTGATCGGGACGGAACGCCGGACATGGTGTTGCGCATTGCCGTGCAGCCCGGTGGCTGCTCCGGTCTGCGTTACGAACTCTTCTTCGACGACCGGACGCTGGACGGCGACGCCCTGGTGGAGTTCGGCACCGTTGGACTGGCTATCGACCGGATGTCCAAGCCTTACCTTGATGGCGCCGTGATCGACTTCGTCGATACCATCGAAAAGCAGGGTTTCACCATCGATAACCCGAACGCCGGTAACTCCTGTGCCTGTGGAGATTCCTTCCACTGATCTGCCAATGACGACACCGCCGCCCCCGCACGAGACTTTCGTGCGGGGGCGGCGGTGTTTGGTGAGGCGGTAAGCTTCGGTGCGGTCGGGCCCCATGGCGCGGCGCTGCGGTTTCTTTGTCGCCTGGGTATGAGGGGTTCTTCCATGACCATTGCAGTCTGCGGATCGATAGCTACCGATCACCTGATGCACTATCCGGGCAAGTTTACCGACTCGATCCTGCCCGACCAACTGCATCGTGTTTCGCTCTCGTTCCTGGTCGACGATCTGGTCATTCGGCGTGGGGGAGTTGCGCCGAACATCTGCTTCGGTATGGGTCTGCTCGGCGTCTCGCCGGTGTTGCTCGGGGCGGTGGGCGCCGACTGGGCGGATTACGAGAGCTGGTTGGACCGCCACGGCGTGGACACCAGCCATGTGAAGATCTGCCCGGACGTCCAGACCGCCCGTTTCGTCTGCACCACCGACGACGACATGAATCAGATCGCCACCTTCTACGCCGGCGCGATGTCCAGGGCCCGCGAGATCGAACTCGGTCCGGTCGTCGCTGCCACCGGTGGCCTCAAATTCGTGATGATCAGCGCTGATGACCCGGACGCCATGGTCAGACATGCCGAGGAGTGCCGGTACCGCGGCATCAGCTACGCCGCCGATCCTTCCCAGCAACTGGCCCGGATGGATTCTGATGCCGCCAGAAACCTGGTGCAGGGCGCGGAGATGTTCTTCTCCAACGATTACGAACTCGGCATGCTCAAGGCCAAGGTCGGCTGGACAGATGACGACATCATGCGCAAGGTCGGTTACCGGGTGACCACGCTCGGCGCGGCTGGGGTGGAGATCATCGCGTCCCCGGCGAACGGTGGCGCTCGAATTCATGTGGCGGCGTTGCCAGAAATTGCCAAAATTGACCCAACCGGCGTTGGCGACGGGTTCCGGGCGGGCTTCCTGGCCGGCCGTTCCCGTGGTCTCGGGTTGGAACGCGCCGCGCAACTGGGCTCGCTGATGGCCACGTTGGTGTTGGAAACCGTAGGCACCCAAGAATACCGGCTCGAATGGGAGACCGCCTTGCCGCGATTGAGCGCCGCCTACGGAGACGGGGCAGCCAACGAGATCGTCGCCGCGCTGGGCGCTGCGGTGAGTTG
>JBBSUU010000473.1:0-2936 GCA_038234115.1 Mycobacteriales bacterium | reverse complement strand
TCACACAGTTGCCCTTGCCCTTGGGACGTTCGTAGTGAAAGCCGAGTTCCTCGTACATGGACCGGGTGGCGTTGTACAGGAATGACGAGGACGTCTTCTTTCCCGGGACCAAGTCATGCGGATAAGACTCAACAAGGCCGCCACCGGCCGCCGCGATCAGCGCAAGGGCACCCCGAACCGCGATCGCAGCCACCCCTTTGCGCCGGTGGTCACGGTCCACAAAGAGGCAGGTGATCCGATAGTCGGGCACCTGTTGTACCGTCTTTTCCCAGCCCTTGCGGTGATGACTATTCTGCAGTTCTGCCACCGGCCCGTACTCGGCCCAGGCGATGGCGACATCACCGAGGAATACCAGCGCGGCGTGGGCCCGGTCCTGTTCCACCAATTGTTTCTTGAACTCGCGGTTACCGAGTTCTTTGCGCTCCGGCGGGTCCGGGTAGCAATGAAACCAAACACACCAACAACCACCCCACACACCGTTGTGCTTCTCGGCCAAGTCGGCAAACGCCGCCCAATTACTTCGGCTCAGCGGTTCTATGCGGTAGCCGCCGACACCTACCTGTAATTTGCTCATGCGCAGCAATGTAGACCCAGATGCGGACAATCGGCCTCCTGTTTCCTGTTGCGAGGTAACCAGTTGGCGAGCAAAATATCTCAGTCAGCCCAATGCGAGGCGTGCCGGAGGCCGGCCTCGATATCTGCCGCAGTCTGCTTCAGGTCAGGAATCAGCGCCACCATGTCGTCAACCGATTTGCGCCCGACATGTGTGGAAAGGTTGATGGCTGCTTTGGTATTGCCACGGCGATCACGGATGGGCACCGAAACCGCCACCAAACCCTCTTCCAGCTCCTGGTTGACCAAGGCGTAACCCTGTTCTCGAACCCGGGCCAATTCGATCCGGAGGTCGTCGGCATTGGTGATTGTCCGTGGCAGCAGAGGCAAGAATTCGACCGAGGCAAGGTAGGCCTCCAGCGCCGGCGGCGGCAGGTACGCCAGCATGGCACGCCCCATTGCGGTGATGTGCGCCGGCTTGCGAGCTCCGACATTTACCGAGATGGTCATCAGCGCTGGCCCGGGAACCCTTACTACGTAGACGATATCGCCGCCTGCCAGTACCGAGCCCTCGCTGGCTTCCTGGGTGATCGAGACCAGTCGTTCCAAATGCGGTAGCGCCACCTCCGGAAACGACAATGACGACAGGTAGGCATAACCCAGGTCCAGCACTTGCGGGGTCAGTTCGAATCTATTGTTCTTGCTGTCCACATACCCGAGTTCGGTCAAGGTCAAAAGGAATCGACGAACCGCCGCTCTGGTCAGCCCGACCAGTTGGGCGATTTCCGATACCGTCATGGATGGGCGTTCTGCGGTGAATACCCTGATGACCGCCAGACCCCGCTCCAAGGACTGGACGAAGTCCCGGGACCTATCGTTGGCCCGACCCGAAGTCTCATCCTCCTCGTCGGGCACTGCTGCCAACGGCGCGTCGACTTCAGCCGTTGACTTCGCTTTCACTGCCATCAATGCCCTCCAGGGCGGTCTCTATCGTGACTCAAGGGTGGGCATCAAGCTAGCGGATGTAGGACGCACCATTCATATCCAATGTGGCGCCGGTCAAACTCGGGCAGGCATCAGTGGCCAAATAGGCCACCAGATCGGCTACTTCCTGCGCCTCTGTTGCTCGCCCCATTGCCAACCCGGCAGCCACTGCGGCACGCTGCGACTCACTCTGACCGACAGTCGACATACCGGTATCGACAACGCCCGGAGCCAATACATAAAATCGCACCCCGGCCGCGGCATAGTGACGAGCGAAAGTCTGGGCCAGATTACGGATGGCAGCCTTGCTCGCCGCATACGCCGTCAGATCAGGGATACGAGAACCCTGCTGCCCGGCCCAACTGGACAGCACGATGACGATGCCCGACCCCCGCGCGGCAAAGTGACGCACCGCTTCGCGCATCAGCGCGCCGGAGCCGATCACGTTGGTCTGCAACGCGTTTGTCCAACCCTCGTCCCAAACCTCATCCGGGCCGTCGATCGGAGTATCGGGTAGGACAGCGGCATTCACCACCAGCACATCGACGTCCTGCCACTGCAAGCCCGCCCGCCATAACTGACGCGCCCCGGCCGCAGTACTCAGATCGGCTTGCAGAAGGTGAATCCGATCGGGCGGACAATCTTGAACGGCAGCGGCAGCGGCGGCCTGATCGGAGCGGTAGTGCGCAATCAGGTGACAACCGGCTGCAGCGAGGGTGGTTGCCGTCGCGGCACCGATCCCACCGGAGGCGCCGGTGAGAAGCACCGTTCGGCCGGCGAGCGCATTGCTGTTCAGGTACAAGGTGTCCCCCAGGATTTGCTTTGGGCTTGCAACACTAGGAAATTCCCCCGTCGACATTCAACATCTGCCCGGTGATCCCGGAGGACAGCCCGCTGGTCAAGAACAACACCGCGTCGGCCACCTCGGTCGCGGTGGCAATCCGGCCGAGTGCGGTGCCGGCTGCCGCGTTTTCCAGTGCGGCCCGCTCGTTCAGACCAGTGAGGCCACTACGAGACTTCATTCTCGCCAGCAGCGCGGGAGTGGCGATCGGCCCCGGCGCTACCGCGTTGACCCTGATTCCGCTGCTCCCCAGGGCAAGTGCGAACGACCGCATGATGCCCAGCGCCGCGTGTTTGCTGGCGGCGTAGGGGGTGATGTTCGGATCGCCGCGCCAGGCGTTCAAGGAAGCAACCACCGTAATGGTGGCTTCGCCCCCCAGGACCGGGATCGCGTGCTTGATGGTGTTGGCCACCCCGCGTGCGTTGACGGCCATCACCCGATCGAAATCATCCAGATCCATCTCCGTCGGCGATGCCCAGTCCGGCACGACGCCGGCGGCGGCCACCACCGCGTCCACACCACCCAATAGATCGCGTGACCGTGTAATCGCCGCCGCCAT
>JBBSUU010000472.1:0-2939 GCA_038234115.1 Mycobacteriales bacterium | reverse complement strand
CCACCCCCCGACACCCGCCGCCACCGCGCAGTACCATCCGATTGATTGACGACCGAGGCGGTCTCAACGACGGTCGCAGTCACTTTGCGTGTGCTCGGATCGCCGTGACTGTAGACGGTGCCGTGTGCGAACACCGCGCGTGTCATTCAAGCGGCGATCGTCACTGCAACCATCCATGATGCAAACGGGTGTTACGTAGCCGAGGCCGGGGTGATTGGGCGGGAGGTGCCTTGGGTGCGGGCCGGCTGCTGACGAAGGACGAGCGGGTGGATGGGTCCGGGGGACCCATCCAGTGTCCGCGGCGGCGCGAATAGCGCCGACGACATCGGACACGGCCCGTGAGGACGAGGCAGAGCCGGGCGAAGGGGCGGTCGGCGGAACGCCGATCCGGCACATGCGCCGGAAGCCCCGGAGCGGGTTGGCGCCTGCAAGCGCCAAGCCAGGAGCGCCCCCGGCACCCCCCGCCCAATCACCCCGGCCTCGGCCCGCGTGGTCCCCGCTAAAAAAACTACCGTAGGCCCAACACGTCCGCCATATCAAACAGCCCCGTGCGATGCGCCGCCAGGAAGCGGGCCGCCCGTAGGCTGCCCTGGGCATAGTTCGCTCGACTGGTCGAGCGGTGCGTGATTTCAATTCGCTCGCCGGTGCCGGCGAACATCACGGTGTGTTCGCCGACGATGTCACCGCCGCGGATCGCTGAGAAGCCGATGCTGCCCGGTGGACGGGCACCGGTGTGACCGTGGCGGGCAAAGACTGCGATGTCCGCCAGGCGCTTGCCTTGCGCCTGCGCTACAGCTTCGCCCATGGCCAGCGCGGTGCCCGACGGGGCATCGACCTTGTCACGGTGATGAGATTCGAAAATCTCGATATCAGTATCGGCAGCCAGAGCCTCGCTGGCCATGGCAATGAGTTTCAGGGCGACATTGACGCCGACACTCATGTTCGGCGCCATCATGATGGCGATATCGGCCGCCGCCGCGCGGATCGTGGCCTGCTCGCTCTCGCTGAAACCGGTGGTGCCGATCACCATTCTGGTGCCGTGACGACGACAGGCGGCGAGATGCGACATCGTGGCGACGGGACGCGTGAAGTCGATCAGCACGTCGCTGTCAGCCAGACCAGTGGCGAGGTCGGAGGTGACCCTTAGCTGGCTGGATTGCCCGAGGAAGGCCACCGGATCGCTGCCGATCGCCGGACTGTCGGCGATGTCGAGGGCGCCGCCAAGTTCCAGGTCCGATGCCGCACTGACCGCCTCGATCAGCATCTTGCCCATGCGCCCACTGGCGCCCGCTATCGCAATTCGCAGCATCTCAGCCCTTCGGTGGTTGGTAGCCGGGCAGCGCCGGATCGGTGGGGTCATCACGCTGCGGCAGTGGGTCCGCTTTGACGCGTGCCACCCGGTCATCGCTGAAGTGCACGGTTACCCGGCGCAATTCGGCCTCGCCGTTGGGGTACTGAAAGCGGAACACGTAATCCCAGCGGTCGGGATGAAAGATATCGGTCACGAGTGGCGATCCGATGGTAAGCCGGACTTGCTCGCGGCTCATCCCCTCGCGAACCTGATCCAGCATCTGCTGGTTGAGATAGTTGCCCTGTGGGATGGAGAATCTGTACGGCTCCAGGAAACCGCTGCGGGAGCGGTCGCTGCTGGCGCAGCCGACGGCAAGTGCTGCTGAAAGCAGTGCGGCAAGCAGTGCGGACCCAGGGCCCAGCTTTGATCGGCCCGGATGGGCAGAATCGATTCGTTTCGATGGCATCTTCAAGTACTCTGCTGGAGGCGCGCGTACCCGCAGGACCGGCGCACGCAGGCTGTATGATAAAGGTGTTGCAACCTGACTGAGGGTGAGTCAATTGTCGTTCACAGCAGAGCTCCGGAGTGCGGGCCTGAAGGCAACTCTCCCGCGCTTGAAGATCATGGAGATCTTCCAGTTGGGCCGGCGGCGCCATATGAGCGCGGAGGATGTCTACCGTGAGCTTCTCGCGGAGAATCAGGACGTCGGTCTGGCCACCGTCTATCGGGTGCTGACCCAGTTCGAGCAGGCCGGAATTCTCAAGCGAAGCAATTTCGAATCCGGCAAGTCCGTGTGTGAACTAGATGAAGGCTCGCACCATGACCATCTGGTCTGCCTGCAATGCGGGCGGGTAGAAGAATTCTTCGATGCGGAAATCGAGCAACGTCAGCATCACATCGCGTCCGAGCACGGCTTCGAATTGCAAGATCACGCACTCTCCCTGTACGGGAACTGCATGCGGCCTCAATGCAAGTATCGTCCCAAGTAGCGGACGGTCCGTCGCCGCCTGCTAAACCGCAGATCGAGTCGCCGGGCCTGGAATTGATTCCACCCGCGGCGGAAGGCTATGACGAGATGTTGCTGGCGGACGGCTCGCCGCGTCCGCACTACGCCGTTTACCATGAGTGGCTGCAGTCCCGGACGGCCGACTGGATGGCGCGCAAGCGCGCCGAGGCCGATCTGATTTTTCGTCGAACCGGCATCACGTTCTCGGTCTACGGTGACGAATCCGGCACGGAACGACTGATCCCGTCGGACGTGGTGCCACGCATCATCGATGCAGAGGAATGGTCCCGCCTGGAATTGGGCCTGATCCAACGGGTCAAGGCGATCAATCGCTTCCTGTGGGACATCTATCACGAGCAGGATATCCTGCGGGCCGGCCTCATCCCTCCGGACCAGATCCTCATCAACCAGCAGTATCAGGTGGCTATGGTGGGCGTGCAGGTTTCTCACCGGACCTACGCCCATATCGTGGGGGTTGACCTGGTTCGTCACAGTGACGGTGACTTCTACGTGCTGGAGGACAACCTGCGGGTGCCTTCTGGTGTTTCGTACATGCTGTCCAACCGCAAGATGATGATGCGGTTGTTCCCGGAGCTGTTCAGCCAAAACCGGGTCGCGCCGGTGGCCCATTACCCGGACTTG
>JBBSUU010000471.1:0-2942 GCA_038234115.1 Mycobacteriales bacterium | reverse complement strand
TCGCCAGGGCCGACGGATGCCGGAGCGGAGGTTTCCGAAGCGGGCGCCTGCGTCGTGACGGGAGGCGGTGCCGCCGGTACGTCGGTCGACGCCGGCGCACTGGATTCGGTCGGTTTGGCGTAGATATTAGGGGTCGGCGTCACCACCACCACCTCGGTCACCAACTCCTCGCCCGCAGCAGAACTGTCGGTCGCAGTGTTTTTGGACACCAAAACACCGGTCACCACCGCCAGCACCAGGACAAGCCCCAGCACCAACCATCTTGTCTGCTTCATCGGTTTGGAATCCCTTTCGTCCGGCTGACCTCAGTACCCACCGGATCGGACTCCCCCATGCGTTGTCCGATCTCAGCCTTGTAGACGGCAACCGATAGCTGCGGGTTGCCGGTAGGTAACTGAAGTCAGCTTCTCATGAACGGGCCGGTAGGAATTGCGAACCATAGAACCAGAGCGGGCCCGGCCCGGAAGGGGGCAGGATCAGCCCCCGGCCGCGACCGGCGCCTTTGACTGCAAATCCGCCAGCACCGCTGGGTCCTGCAGGTTCATCCAGGCAATGACATCCTGGTAGGTCGCGCAATAGGTGTCCGGCTGACCACACTTTTCGGTCATGAACTGCAAGGCCGCCGGATTGAACGAGTTTCCGTTCCAATTGTTGAAGTGGTTGGCAATCAGAATTGGCGCCCGGTTGCCGTTATAGGTCTGGTCGTACATGTAGTTGTAAGTGTCAACGACCTTCTTCGTCAGCTCCGGCTGGGAGGACGGGTCCTCAGCGCCGTTGTTGTACTTCACCCAGAAGTTGTAATCCATTGCTTTGACCAGCGGGTTCTTCCAACCTTTGACATCGAAGCCGGGAGAGTAGACAGTCGGAATCGGGAACTGCCAGATGCCATCCTGCTGCTGCGGCCAGGATATTCCGGTGAACGGATTCTCCCCGGAGGAGTCGTAGATCCAGCCATGGGTCTTCCAGGCGGGGGTCAGCTGATCGAATCGCCCGGCCAAGCAGGGAGTGCGGCCACCCTTGATCTCATCGACCGGGATTTTCAGATCTGGCGCGTCCGGGAGATTATCCAACGTCTTCCAGTTGGCGAAGAAATCCAGCGCTTGGTTGATTTCGGTGTTCCACTGATCGGTGGACCAGTTTGCTCCGAGGCCACAAAAGTGGCCGTTGTAGTGGGTGCCGACTTCATCGCCCAGTGCGTAGAACTTGTTCAGGTCCTTCACCCGCTGGGTCACCTCCGCACCGTCACCGCCGAACCCGGCCGCCGCTTTACCCTGCGTGCCGCCCGGCGCGGTATACAGATCGGCCTTGTCATCGGTCAGCAGGTACAGATCGGTCAGAAATCCGACCATCCTGGAATCGGTGGGGGCCGCAGCATCCATGAAGGCATTGATCTTTTCCGAGCTACCAACGCCGTCGAAGGAGAAAATAATGAATTGCGGAGCCTTCTCCCCCGGCGCCAGCTTGACCATGGGAATGTTTGTGGGCTTACGGGAACCATCAGCCGGGACCTGTCCCGGCGCCAATGGAACCTGTGTCGGGGGCGCAACCGACTGAGCGCCCGAGGTTTCCGGTGTCACGGTCGTCGCCGGTACCTGGCTGGTCGGGGCATCCGGAGCCAGCGACTCGGTGCCGTTACTGGTGGGCTTGGCATAGATATCGGGCGACGGTGTCACCACCACCACTTGGGTGACGGTGTCACCGGCGGCCGCCGAGGAATCGGAACTGGTGTTTTGGTAGATCAGAACGCCGGTGACCACCGCCAGCGCCACAACCAGCCCGAGCACCAACCATTTCGTGTGCTTCATACTCGCAACGCCCCATTCCCCCGCCCGCTCTGGGCGAATTCACAGGTTCTTAGTACACCCGCTCCATGGGAACCAGCTGAGTCATCACGCGTCCAGCGACTTCAGGATCTCTCTTTTGAGCACCTTGCCGCTGGGACCCAGGGGTAGCGAATCGACGAATTCCACCCGCCTGGGGTACTTGTACCTGCCTAAGTTCTGTTGCGACCAGGCGATCAAGGCCTCCGGCGTAAAGGCTTCGTCGGCCACACCTTCCGGGGATCTGACAACGACAGCGCAAATATCCTCGCCGTGAACTTCGCTCGGAATGGGGACCACCGCCACCTGGGCCACCCCCGGGTGGCCGACCAGGATCTCCTCCACCTCACGCGGGTAGACGTTGTAACCGCCTCGCAGGATCAGGTCCTTCTTGCGATCGACGATGGTGATGAATCCGTCTTCATCCTTGGTTCCCAGATCGCCGCTGCGGAACCAACCGTCGACCTTGACGGCAGCCGTCGCCTCCGGATTGTTCAAGTACCCGGAAAAGATGTTGTGGCCGCGGATGACCACTTCACCGATCTCCCCCACCCCGAGCAGCTCGATGCGCCCCTCGATCTCGGCAGCGGCGATGTCGGCGTCCACCCCCCAGATCCCGCGTCCGACCGTTCCCGGCTTGCGACCGAAGACCGGTTGGTTGAAGGTCGCTACCGGTGAGGTCTCACTGAGCCCATAACCCTCGTAGATATCGGCGCCGAATACCTCGGCAAACTTGTCGATGACGGTCACCGGGAGGCTCGCGCCGCCGGACACCGCCGTCCGCAGTACCGGGCGACGTGCATCGGCGCGGGCAGCTGCAAGTAAACCGATGTACATCGTCGGCACCCCCATGAACACGTTGACACTCTGCGCCATGATCGTGTCCATCGCGGCGGCCGGCTCGAAACGTGGCAGTAGTACCAACGTCGCGCCCGCGAAGAAGCCGGCGTTCATGGCGCAGGTCTGGCCGAAAGAGTGAAACAGCGGCAGGCAGCCGAGAATGACGTCATCCTGCTTCAGCTCGATGACGCTGGTCGCACTGACCTGCGCGTTCATCAGCATGTTCAATTGGGTCAGCACCGCACCCTTGGGCGAGCCAGTAGTGCCCGAGGTGTAGAGGAT
>JBBSUU010000470.1:0-2951 GCA_038234115.1 Mycobacteriales bacterium | reverse complement strand
CCGGGGATGGTGATGGCGCTGTCGTTGAGCGACTTGCTGTCGTCATACAGTGCCGTCAGGTCGATGTCGCTGACATTGCCCCGACCCTCGCAGCGTGGACACATACCGCCGGTGATGCTGAATTCCCGACGTTCCTTTACGGTCTGCCCGGCGCGCTGGATGGAAACGGCGCCGGCACCGCTGATCGAGGCGACATTGAATGAGAACGCCTGCGGTGACCCGATATGGGGCTTGCCCACTCGGCTGAACAGAATCCGCAGCATCGCGTTTGCGTCGGTGGCGGTGCCAACCGTGGAGCGGACATTGGCGCCCATTCGTTCCTGGTCGACGATGATTGCCGTCGTCAGGCCATCCAGAAGGTCCACATCCGGCCGGCCCAGGGTCGGCATGAATCCTTGGACAAAAGCGCTATAGGTTTCGTTGATCATCCGCTGTGACTCCGCGGCGATCGTGCTGAACACCAATGAGCTCTTCCCGGAGCCGGAGACGCCGGTGAACACCGTCAGTCGCCGCTTCGGCAGGTCGATACTGATGTCCTTGAGGTTGTTCTCCCGAGCGCCCTGCACCCGGATCAGATCGTGACTGTCGGCGATATGCTTAGCGGGCCGCTCGGGCTCCACTGCCGGCGCGCTTGTCCTGGTGGCCATATTTTTCGCGTCCTTTTTGTCTGTTCAGGTCCGAGGCCGCGGCCGTTCCGGCCCGGAGATGGACGCGGTGTCGGCGGTGCCTGCTCGATCTCACCAGTGCGGGCCAACTGCGGCAGAGCCGGCGCTAATTGTCCTGGATGAGCCCGAGGATGTTGCCGTCCGGGTCGGCAAAGGTGGCGACCAGGCGGCCGCCACCGACATCATGCGCTGCCTGCTTCACGGTGGCGCCTGCGGCGGTAACTTCGGCCAGCTTGGCTGCGATATCCGTGACGTGCCAATGGCTGATCGGCGCGGTCATCCCGCTGTTCGGCACCAAACCGATTTGTTGGCCGGCCACATCGAAGCCGATGTAATAGGGCGTATCGGCTGTTGGCTCGACCCCGAGCAGTGCGATGTACATTGCCTTGGCGGCTGTCAGATCGGAAACCGGATGTAATACGGTCTTGATGCCCTGGGTGGTGGCCATTTTTTTTACTCCTGATGTCGTGGATCGGATCGATGCGGTCGACTCACGCTATCCCCGGCCCCTCGACCGCGCTTGTTGATTCCTGATCGAACTATCGGTCCCGAGGAGCTCACGGCTTCGGTCCGCAGGAATACAAAAGTGCCCCGCTGCCGGTAGGCAACGGGGCACTTTTATGCATCTGTCAAAGATCTACGAAAGCTGAATTACGCAACGATCTTGGTGACGGAACCGGCACCAACGGTGCGGCCACCTTCACGGATGGCGAAGCGGAGTCCATCTTCGATGGCGATCGGCTGGATCAGCTTCACGGTCATCTGGGTGGTGTCGCCGGGCATGACCATTTCGGTGCCCTCGGGGAGGGTGACGACGCCGGTCACGTCGGTGGTGCGGAAGAAGAACTGCGGGCGGTAGTTGTTGAAGAACGGCGTGTGACGGCCACCTTCATCTTTTCCGAGGATGTAGACCTGGGCCTCGAACTCGGTGTGCGGGGTGATGGAACCCGGCTTGACGACAACCTGGCCACGCTCGACGTCGTCACGCTTGGTGCCGCGCAGCAGCAGTCCGGCGTTGTCGCCGGCCTGGGCGTTGTCGAGCAGCTTGCGGAACATTTCGATACCGGTGACGGTGGTCTGGAAGGACTTCGGCTTGATGCCGACGATTTCCACGGTCTCGTTGACGTTGAGGATTCCACGCTCGATCTTGCCGGTGACGACAGTTCCACGACCGGTGATGGTGAAGACATCTTCGATCGGCATCAGGAACGGCTTCTCGACGTCGCGAACGGGCTCCGGAACGGACTCGTCAACAGCGTCCATCAGTTCTTCGACGGTCTTGACCCAGACCGGGTCGCCTTCGAGAGCCTTCAGGCCGGAAGTACGGATGACGGGAGCGTTGTCGCCGTCGAACTCCTGGGAGGACAGCAGTTCGCGGACCTCCATCTCGACGAGTTCCAGGATTTCCTCATCGTCGACCATGTCCGCCTTGTTGAGGGCGACCAGGATGTAAGGAACACCGACCTGGCGGGCCAGGAGCACGTGCTCCTTGGTCTGCGGCATCGGGCCGTCAGTGGCGGCTACGACCAGGATCGCACCATCCATCTGAGCAGCACCGGTGATCATGTTCTTGATGTAGTCAGCGTGACCCGGGGCGTCGACGTGCGCGTAGTGACGCTTCTCGGTCTGATACTCGACGTGCGCGATGTTGATGGTGATACCGCGCTGGCGCTCTTCCGGCGCCTTATCGATCTGATCGAAGGCCGCGGCCTGGTTCAGGTTCGGGAACTTGTCGTGCAAAACCTTGGTGATGGCCGCGGTCAGCGTGGTCTTGCCATGGTCGACGTGACCAATGGTGCCGATGTTGACGTGCGGTTTACTCCGGTCGAACTTTGCCTTCGCCACTGCTGTCCTCCTCAGGACTATTTTTGTTACCCGTGCGACTTCTAGGTTTTGACGTCTGCAGGGCTTGTACAAGGGGTTTGTGGGTGCTTACGGGTTTTACCCCGCAAGCAGCCCGATCAATCGTAGTGCGAGTTGGGGGTAAACCCGAACTCACGAGATTCGACAGCGATCGAACAACCGATTTCGGTTGTCTTTTAGTACCTGTGGTCCGGCAAGTAACTGCACTCGCCTTCTCATGCACTGTGGTGCGGCAAGCCTGTCGGCTTGCGTTCTAGTACCTGTATTGAACTGCTGCGCAGCACGACTCGCTCCGCGCTACGCAACCAAAAGCGGGTTGCGTAATGCTCACTCACCGTTCTGCTTCGCGATGACACTGCTGCGCAGCACGACTCGCTCCGCGCTACGCAACCAAAAGCGGGTTGCGTAATGCTCACTCACCGT
>JBBSUU010000469.1:0-2957 GCA_038234115.1 Mycobacteriales bacterium | reverse complement strand
TAGCGCAACTCGTCGAGGTTGGTGCCGTGCGGACCAACCCCACAATCGGTACCCATCGCGATCCGGACGCCGGCCGCGTGTGCCCGGCGGACACTGTCATTGTGCGCCTGCGAAACCATCTTTGCCTTCTCCACCGCCGCCGGCGCGATCGCCGCACCTGCTTGAGCTGCAGCAATGACCGCGCGCGGAGCGTGCAGCGTCGGTACCAGCCAGGTGCCGGCCTTCAGCATCATGTCAATTGCTTCATCGTCGAGATAGATTCCGTGCTCGATGGAGCGGACGCCGTTGCGGATAGCGGCTTTGATGCCATCGGTCGCCTGGGCGTGGGACATCACGAAAATGCCCGCCGCTGTCGCCTCCTCAACCATGACGGCGATTTCATCATCACGAAAGTGTGCGTGCCGTGGATTGTCTCGCGCCGAGAGCACCCCGCCAGAGGTTGCCACCTTGATCACATCGGCACCATTTCGGATGAGTTCGCGAACCTTTTTGCGACACTCGTCCGGTCCGTCGACAATCGCGGCGGGGCGCCCGGGATGCGGTACCAACAATGGCACATGGGCCCCGCACGCTTCCCAGCTATCACCGTGGCCACCGGTCTGGGAAAGCATGCTGATCGCAATCTGCATCCTCGGGCCAGGAATCAGACCACCCTCGACGGCTTCCTTCACCCCGAGGTCGGCGCCGGCAGCGTCCCGGATGGAGGTGATGCCAACATCCAGGGTCTTCTTGAGGTTGATCGCCGCCCGATAGAACGCCAGACTAAAGGGCGAGGTGAGCCGCTTCATCAGATCGATACCGTCCATCGTGACGTGCACGTGGCAGTCAAACAATCCCGGAGATACCCACTGGCCGGTGCAGTCAATGGATTCATCACCGTCGAGTCCGACACCAACGTCGACGATCCGACCGTCCTGGACCACCACATCGCCGGTCGCCGGCTCGGAGCCGCTGCCATCAAAGAGGGTGCCACCCTGAAACAAAGTCCGTGTCATACCCCGACCATAGGCGGTCGGCTTTCAGTAGCTGCTACCGCCGGCCAGCGAGACTGCTCCCGTCGGGTGCCAGACGGTCTTTGTCTCCAGGAATGCCCGCATTCGGCCGGTGCCCGGGGGACGCGCAAAGTCCAAGGTCGAAACGTGCGGGTAGTAAACCCGTTTCACCGTCCCGGCCGCAGCCTTTTCCCATGACGTTCGTTGCTCGGCCGTCCCGCCGGTGAGGTCCAGGGCGTTCACATCGCCATGCGAAGCCAACCAGGGCATGATCTCGGCCGGCGATCCGGTCAAGACATTCACCACGCCGCCGGGGAGATCCGAGGTGGCCAGCACTTCGGCCAACGTTACCGCCGCCAATGGTCGCGGCTGCGAAGCCACCACCACGACCGCATTGCCCGAGCAGATGATCGGTGCGATCACCGACACCAACCCCAGCAACGAATCCGAATCCGGCGCAACGGCGGCCACCACCCCCGTCGGCTCCGGTGTGGAGAAGGAAAAGAACGGACCGGCAACGGGATTGGAACTTCCGAAGACGGCGGCGATTTTGTCCGTCCAGCCGGCAAAGTGCACCAACCGATCAATGGCCAGATCGACGGAAGCGCCGGCAGCTCCGTCCTTGATGCCTTCGGTCGCGGCGACCAACTCCACGAACTGCGCCCGACGGGCCTGCATCATCTCGGCGATCCGGTAGACCACCTGTCCGCGGTTGTACGCACTCGCTCCGGCCCAGCCGCCAAATCCCTTGCGGGCAGCAGATACTGCGTCCCGCGCGTCCTTACGAGAGGCCTGTGCCGCGTTTGCCAGGAAAGCGCCCTTGGCGTCCGTTACCTGGTAGGTGCGGCCGGATTCGGAACGCGGAAATGCGCCACCGACAAATAGTTTGTATGTTTTGGATACTTCAATACGATCACTCATCGAACTCAGCTTTCGTCGTCGGAGCGCAGATAGGCGGCCAACCCGGAACGGCCACCTTCGCGACCGAATCCGGATTCCTTGTAACCGCCGAAGGCAGCTGTCGGGTCAAACCGATTAAAGGTGTTGGCCCAGACCACTCCGGCCTTCAAGGCGCCGGCCATACCCAGAATGCGGGAGCCCTTTTCGGTCCACACCCCGGCGGAGAGCCCATATGGGGTGTTGTTTGCCTTGGCAATGGCCTCATCCGGGGTCCGGAAGGTCAAAACAGACAGCACCGGACCGAATATCTCGTCGCGGGCGATCCGCATGGCCTGCGAGACGTTGCTGAAAATCGTCGGCGGGAAGTAGAAACCCCTTTCCGGGAGCGGACAACCGCTGGTCCAGCGGATCGCGCCCTCGGCGTCGCCGGTATCGGCCAATGCGGTGATCCGGGCGAGTTGCTCGGCGGAGTTGATGGCACCGATGTCGGTGTTCTTGTCCATCGGGTCACCCAGACGCAGGGTAGAGATGCGGGCCTGCAATTTGGCCAGTACCTCCTCGGCGATCGACTCCTGCACCAGCAGCCGGGATCCGGCGCAACAGACGTGACCCTGGTTGAAGAAGATGCCGTTGATGATTCCCTCGACGGCCTGGTCGATGGGTGCGTCGTCGAAGACGATATTGGCCGCCTTACCACCCAGTTCCAGGGTCAACTTGCGTCCGGTTCCCGCGAGCGAGGATTGGATCTTTTTGCCGACATCGGTAGAGCCGGTGAAAGCAACCTTGTCCACCCCGGCGTGATTGACCAGGGCGGATCCGACGTCGCCGGCGCCGGTGAGCACATTGACCACTCCCGGTGGTAGGTCGGCCTCGGCGATGATCTCCGCCAGTACCAAAATCGACAAGGGCGTCGTTTCAGCCGGTTTGATCACCACGGTGTTACCGGCTGCCAACGCCGGGGCGATCTTCCAGGCCGCCATCAGCAGCGGAAAGTTCCAGGGGATCACCTGACCGGCCACTCCGAGTGGCTGGGGGTTCGGCCCGAGTCCGGCATGACCGAGTTTG